>NZ_LXTU01000073.1:0-117975 GCF_001683935.1 Rothia sp. ND6WE1A
CACCCCGCCATATTCAAGAGCTTTAGGCTCCTAATGCGTCCAAACCAGGAAGGGTCTTACCCTCAATGTATTCGAGGGAAGCACCGCCGCCGGTTGAGATATGACCAAACTGATCGTCGGTGTAACCAAGCTTGCGAACAGCGGCTGCTGAATCGCCTCCACCAATGATGGAGAAAGCATCTGAATGCACGATAGCTTCAGCGACTGCCTTGGTACCGTGAGCAGTGTTTTCAAACTCCGCTACGCCTACAGGACCATTCCAGAAGATAGTCTTTGCAGACTTAATTTTCTCTGCAAAGAGCTTACGAGTCTCAGGACCAATATCCAGGCCGTCAGCGTCTGCGCCCAGCTCTCCACCTTCCATATCGTCAATGGGACGGGTTTCGAACTTGGCATCATTGGAGAAGTCATCGCCGCAAACAACATCAACTGCAGTCACCAGTTCGGTGCCCTTTGATTGCGCTTCTTCAATGTAACGCTTCACAGTAGAAATCTGATCCGATTCAAGAATCGACTTACCTACCTTGTAACCCTGCGCAGCAGCGAAGGTGTAACCCATACCGCCGCCAATCAGGATGGTGTCAGCTTTACCAATCAAGTTGTCGATGACCGCAAGCTTATCCGATACCTTAGCGCCACCCATGATTACCACGAACGGACGCTCAGGATTGTTCAGTGTCTTCGCCAAGACATCAACTTCGGTCTTGACCAGGTCGCCCAGGTAAGACGGCAAACGCTTGGCGACATCGTACACCGATGCGTGTTTGCGGTGCACAGCACCAAAAGCATCATCAACATAAGCACCGTTTTCACCGGTGAGCTTTACTAACTCATCTGCGAATTCTCCGCGCTCAGCGTCGTCCTTAGAAGTTTCGCGCGCATCGAAACGAACGTTCTCTAGCACGAGAACTTCGCCGTCCTGCAATGATTCAGCCTTGGACTGAGCGTCCTGACCTACTACATCTTCAGCAACGATGACGCTGAAATCAGCAAGTTCTGACAGGCGGGTAGCCGCAGGAGCAATGCTGAACTGAGGATCAACCTTGCCCTTGGGGCGACCGAGGTGAGCCATAACGATCACCTTAGCGCCAGCCTGAGCGAGCTTAGTAAGAACCGGAAGTGATGCCTTGACGCGGCCATCATCGGTAACGGTGGTGCCATCCAGAGGCACGTTCAAGTCCGAGCGGACCAGAACGTGACGACCAGATACACCTTCAGCAAGAAGATCTTCAACAGATTTTGCCATGGTGTTCAACTCCAATATTGATGAGCTATGAGTGCTTACAGAACAACTCTAAGAGATTAGAGTGCTGAAACAACCTTGTTGGTGAACATTACAAGACGTGAAGTGTAGCCATATTCGTTGTCGTACCAAGCGATAACCTTGACCTGGTTACCAATAACCTTGGTCAGAGGAGCGTCGAATACGGTGGAGATAGCTTCACCTTCGATGTCCTTAGACACGATGGGGTCTTCGTTGTACTTGATGATTCCCTTGAAGTCACCTTCAGCGGCTTCCTTCATTGCAGCGTTGATTTCCTCAGCGGTGACATCCTTCTCGGTCTCGAAAGTGAGGTCGGTGATGGATCCGGTGGGGGTGGGAACCCGAACAGCGAAGCCGTCTAGCTTACCCTTGAGTTCAGGAAGAACCAAGCCAACAGCAGCTGCTGCGCCGGTTGAGGTGGGAACCATGTTAAGAGCTGCTGCGCGTGCGCGGCGAAGATCTGAGTGAGGAGCATCCTGCAAACGCTGATCAGCGGTGTAAGCGTGGATGGTGGTCATGAGCCCCTTCTTGATACCGAACTTGTCGTTCAGAACCTTTGCCATGGGAGCCAGGCAGTTGGTAGTGCAAGAAGCGTTAGAAACGATGTGCATTGACTCTGAATCGTAGTCAGAATCGTTGACGCCCATGACGAAGGTGCCGTCAATGTTCTTGCCGGGTGCAGAAAGGATAACCTTCTTAGCGCCAGCTTCGATGTGAGCCTTTGCCTTCTCACCATCGGTGAAGAAACCGGTGGATTCGAGAACGATGTCAACCCCAAGGTCCTTCCAGGGTAGGTCAGCGGGGTTACGCTCAGCCAGAACCTTGATTTCCTTGCCGTCTACGGAGATACCGTTTTCAGTAACCTCTACTTCACCGTTAAAGCGACCCATGATGGAGTCATACTTCAGAAGGTGAGCAAGAGTCTTAACATCGGTGAGGTCGTTGATAGCAACAATCTCAAAACCTTCGCCGTGTTCCTTTGCTGCGCGAAGGAAGTTACGACCGATGCGTCCAAAACCATTAATAGCTACGCGAGTAGTCACTGTTATCAATCTCCTTAGTATCAGTGAACTGTTATAAGAGAAACGAAGAAATGCTCCTTCAGGAGAATGTTCTCCTCTTCTCTTTCATCCATAATTTTACACTGTTTATGTGAGTTTGGGTGTGAATTTGTGTTTTTTATTGGTAAATACATATTCAAAATGCCTAAAAAGTCCTCAATTGTTGATAAATCACGTTGTTTTGAGTTGTTTTGCGGGGTTGCATGTGCACAATCTGCGTTTGCCCCTTAAAAGCAATAAGGGATGAGCTTTTTTGCTCATCCCTTATTTGAAGGCAATCTTATAGGTAAAAATCCGACCCGTTAGATGTACCGGGTAAACCGTTTTCTTGCGCTCGTTTGTCCGCCATAGCCAAAAGTCTGCGAATCCGCCCAGCAATAGCGTCCTTCGTCATCGGCGGATCAGCCAAACGACCCAACTCATCCAGCGAGGCCTGTTTATGTGCAACCCTCAGTTGTCCAGCATACCGAAGATGCTCAGGTACCCGATCTCCCAAAATTTCAAGTGCTCTTTCGACTCGCGCGCCCGCAGCCACTGCCGCCTGCGCAGACCGGCGCAGGTTGGCATCATCAAAATTTGCGAGGCGGTTCGCAGTCGCTCTCACTTCTTTACGAGCACGCTTCTCCTGCCAATTATTCAGAGTTTCGGTAGCGCCCATTCGTTCCAGAAGTGCGCTAATGGTTTCGCCATCTCGTACAACCACTCGGTCTACGCCGCGCACTTCGCGCGCCTTTGCGATGACATCCAGACGTCGAGCCGCACCCACCAAGGCAAGAGCAGCTTCTGAACCGGGGCACGTAAATTCAAGCGCAGAAGAACGCCCCGGTTCGGTGAGCGAACCGTGCGCTAAGAATGCACCGCGCATGACCGCCTCCGAATCAGCTACCGAACCATTGACCACTGCAGGAGGTAGTCCCCGAACCGGGCGACCCCGTCCGTCCAACAGTCCTGTCTGCCGAGCTAATGCCTCTCCCCCATTATTAACCCGCAAAATATAGCGACCACCGCGGCGCAGACCGCCGCCAGAGACAGAAGTTATCTCGGATTCATGTCCATACAATTCAGCGATGTTGTATTGCAGGCGTAGAGCGGTGGCTTCTATATCCACCTCAGATTCGATTACAATACGACCCGATACCAAGTGCAGACCACTGGTAAAACGCAGAATCGTGGAAACCTCCGCTTTGCGAACCGACGATTTCGTCGTCTCAAAGCGAGCCAATTCTTCTTTAACCGAAGCCGTCAGGGCCATACGGAAGTGCCTCCAATTACCAAGCCGTGCCGAAAGTACACAGCATTTTTGTTGCTATAGCGAGTGTACAGGGAGTTGACTAGGTGCGTTATTTAAATATGCCGTCTAAATAGATCTTGGTACGCCGCTCCCAATCTCAGCGCATCATGAACATTCCGATCCTGAGAGCTTCTCACGGAAACCCACGAAACTTCTGCGCCCATTTGAGCTGCGATTTCTTCAAGCTCGGTGGGCTCGCCCATGCCATCGCTGTCGGCAATGACCGCGTTAAGCCTAAATTCAGGAGCGTAGTTTCGCAAAATTTGTAGATGCTCAGCAGCAGAAAGACCCATTGTTTCTTTGTCTTCCAACTCCAGATTCATGACCAAACAGATTTGGGCAGAAGTCTTTAGCAGAGCCTCCCGGATACCGGGCAACAACAAATGAGGTAAAACCGAGGTATACCACGAGCCTGGTCCCAAAATCACCCAATCGGCATCCAGAATGGACTGAACTGCTTCCGGGCATGCTTCCGCGTCCGCAGGAGTAAGGGTCACATGAGAAACTTCCGTTGCTTGAGCAACATTCACCTGCCCGACAATATGTTCACGTGTCTCAACGCCTTGAGCATTGAGCGTACGACTCTGCGCCTCAATGACCAACGGGGTGCAAGACATGGGGAGCACTCGACCGCGCGCATGCAAAAGAGCCCCCGCCCAATCAAGACCAGCCACGGTGTTTCCCAGCAATTGCCACAGAGTCACAATCAAGAGATTCCCCAGGGCATGTTGATTCAGAGCGCCTTCGGCATCTGGGGCATCTGAAGTAAACCGGTGCTGCATGACATCTCGCCATGTTCTGCCCCAATTAGAATCGTCGCACAAAGCAGAGAGCGCCATGCGCAAATCTCCCGGAGGAACCACCCCGAATTCTTGGCGGAGCCGACCAGATGAGCCACCGTCGTCCGCAACCGTAACCACTGCCGTCAAATCTGTAGTGACGTGTTTCAGAGCGGACAAAGAACCATACAGCCCATGCCCACCGCCCAAAGCACAGACGCGCGGTGTGAGATGCGCTGGAACTTCAAATTCAGGGGTGCGCACGATGTCACCGGGTTCAGGACTTGAAGGAGAAATATTCATACTCTTTCCTTATTCCCTACCGATATCACGGTGCTGAATGTTCACGTGGACCTCGGGATTTTCGCTCAGACGCCGAGCGAGCTCTTCGGTCACAGCCACAGAACGATGTTTACCACCGGTGCACCCAATAGCAATAGTTGCATAGTGCTTACCCTCATGCCGGTACCCAGTGATAACGGGCCTGAGAGCCTGCAAATAGTTCTCCACAAACTCCAAAGTACCCGGATTCTGGAAGACGAAATCCCGTACACCGGCATCCTTGCCAGTCAGAGCACGGAGTTCGGGAACCCAGTGAGGATTAGGGATAAAACGCATATCTACCATCATGTTGGCATCCGAAGGTGCGCCATATTTGAATCCAAAACTCATGAGAGTGAGGTTGAGGAGCTTGGGGCCCTTTTGCGAGTACATTTCCCGGATAGTTTTGGCCAATTGATGCACGTTCATATCCGAAGTATCAATCACCGAGTCAGCTGCTTCTTTAAGCTCTGAAAACAGTTTGCGCTCACGCACAATACCATCCAAAACGCGACCCTCGCCCTGCAGAGGATGCGGACGGCGCTGTGCTTCATAACGGGCGATAATATCTTTATCTTTTGCATCCATGAAAAGCATGGAGAACTCAACATCAGATTTACGCAAAGTATCAATTGCCGCGGGCAAGTCATTGAACAGGGCGCGGGACCGAATATCAATACCAACAGCCAGCTTGGGCATAGAATCCGGTGCACGAGTAACCAGATCCGCTAAAGCCTCAAGCATCTGAGGTGGAATGTTATCGACGACGTACCACCCCTCATCTTCTAAGGTGTTCGCGGCGGTACTACGCCCCGCCCCCGAAATACCGGTAATCACCAATATTTCAGGTCGCTTGCTAAAATCGGTCTGCAGGCTTTGCTCCTCAGGCATCGTGAAATACTCCCTCCCCTTTAAAAACTCAACTAATTCTAGGGTAGTCTGCAATAATTTTTTGCGCCATTAAAATACCCAGGAAGCGAAAAACGCTGTTACCTACGATTCCAGTAATTCACCGGTGACAGGGTTGAAACCACCTTCGGGTATTTCACTTGTCTCACCCGTCCCATCCAGCTCAAGCGTTCCAGCAGTAGGATCCGTTTGCGCGCCAAAGTGCTCCAAAATCTTATCTGCCATGGAAGGCCCAACTCCCTTCACTTCTTGAAGCTGCTCGGAAGTTGCTTGCGCAAGCTGTTTGAGCGAACCAAAGTGTTTAATGAGCGCTTCCCGTTTGGCAGGCCCAAGTCCATCGACGCCGTCTAGCGCAGACTTAACCATCGCCTTACCACGCTTAGTGCGATGGAAGGTAATTGCAAAGCGGTGCGCCTCATCACGGATTCGCTGAATTAAGAAGAGGGCATCTGATGAACGCGGCATAATCACCGGGAAGTCATCATCTGCTAGCCATAATTCTTCCAGCCGCTTAGCAATACCGGCCACATGAACATCATGAATTCCTAAATCGTCAAGGGCTTGTTGCGCTGCATTCACCTGGGGCTTACCGCCATCAACCACCACCAAATTCGGTGGATATGCGAACTTTTGCGGTTCTTTTTCTACTGCTTGTTCACCAGAAATCTCCCCCGAATGTGCAGGGTGCCCCGCCCTATTTTTTTGATCTTGTAAGAAGCGTCTGAAACGGCGATGAATAACGTCGTACATGCTGGCGGTATCGTCCCGAGCTGCTTCACCGGTAATCGAGAACTTTCGATAGTCGCTCTTCTTAGGCAGCCCGTCCTCAAAAACAACCATCGAAGCAACCACGTTGGTACCTTGCACATGGGAGATGTCGTAGCACTCAATGCGTAATAACGGCTCTTCTATTTCTAGTGCCTCTTGCAATTCCACCAAAGAGGCAGAGCGCGTGGTCAAATCCCCCGCGCGCCGGGACTTGTGAAGCGTAAGGGACTGCTTGGCGTTTTCTTCCACAGTCTTCATCAACTCATGCTTTTCTCCGCGCTGGGACACCACAATTTCGCATTTCGCCCCGCGGACGCCGGACAGCCATTCTTCCAACTTTTCTTGATTTGAGGGAAGAGTAGGAACGATGATTTGCTTAGGAATATCGTGCTGGTTTTGTTCAATTTCACGGGCGGTACTTCCGGCACTGGCTTGAGCAGCCGTTTCGCCGTAGACCTCCATAATCAACCGTTCTACCATGGCGGCGTCGTCGGTTTCCTCAGATTTTTCTACAATCCAGCCACGTTGCCCGCGAATTCGCCCCTCACGCACAAAGAAAACCTGAATGGCGATTTCTAAATCGTCCTCAGCGAACCCAAACAAGTCGGCGTTGACTGCATCCGAGAGAACTACCGCGTTACGCTCAAATGCTTTGGTGAGCGCTGCAATGTCATCCCGTAAAATGGCTGCTTTTTCAAAATCAAAGTCTGCGGCAGCTGCCTTCATCTGTTCGTTGAGTTCGGCGATAAATTTTTCTGCGCCACCCCCCATAAACCGACATAAATTCTCAGCCAGCTCTCTGTGGTCTTCGGTCGAAATGTTGCCGACGCACGGTGCTGAGCACTTATCGATGTATCCCAGCAAGCAGGGTCGCCCAGATTTCTCTGCCCGATTAAAGACCCCTGCCGAGCATGTGCGTACCGGGAAAACGCGCAAAAGGGCATCCAGTGTCTCGCGGATAGCCCATGCCTGTGAGTAGGGGCCAAAGTAACGGACACCCTTCTTTTTCTCACCACGCATCACCTGGGCACGGGGATAACGGTCCTTGAGGGTGACTGCAAGGTAGGGATATGACTTATCGTCGCGAAAGGCGATATTGAATCGTGGCTTATATTCCTTGATCCAGGTGTATTCGAGCTGTAAAGATTCCAGCTCGCTGGAGACCACTGTCCATTCCACCGAGGCGCCGGTGTGCACCATTGCGTAGGTCTTGGGAGAAAGAGCATGGACATTCTGAAAATATGAGTTCAGCCTGTTACGCAGGTTCTTAGCTTTACCCACATAAATAACCCTGCCAAATTCGTCACGGAATCGGTAGACGCCAGGAACAGTAGGAATTTCCCCCGGGGCAGGACGGTAAGTTTCAGGTTTAGCCAAGAAAAGTGCTCTTTCTTCTCAGATGCTTCAGTTATTATGAATCTCCGCCATCGCGTGCTGCTGATGGTGAGATGTTGTATTCATTTTTTTGTGCTTGACCCGACAGATGCGCAATGGCAGTCATAATCTGATCGGTGGTTTCACGGCGCTGTTTGCCGGTCATTTTCGCACCGGTTTTTTCAAAGTACATTGGCTCGCCCACCCGCACCGTAAAACGATGGGGGTACACCATGTTGGAACCCTGCTTTTGCAGCTTTTCGGTGCCGATGAGACCGATAGGCACGACGGGCGCGCCGGTCATATGAGCCAACCATGCCACCCCAATCTTGCCCTTGTAGAGGTATCCATCCAACGACCGAGTACCCTCAGGATAAATGCCAAAGACTCTATCTTCGTTGAGCACTTCCACTGCCTGGTCTAATGCTTTGACGGACTCTGAGCGATCTGAACGATTCACCGGGATGATGTCGATCGCCTCAAAGATTTTCTTCATGGCTTTGCCTTTAAAGCCGGGGGAATTAACGTATTCGGCCTTCGCGAAAAAAGCCACGCGGCGAGGCATCAAAGCAGAGATAATGACCGAGTCTAAGAAAGCCAAGTGATTTGAGGCAACGATGACCGGACCTTCTACCGGGAAGTTTTCAAGTCCAGTTACCCTCGCTCGGCATATCCCTTTGGAGACAGCGGTGATAGCTTGTTGAATCAACTTGTAGGTCTGCACGAAGAATTCCTTGGATTGTATTGGTTCTGCGCTAGCCGGAAACGCTGGGTGAACAAATGTCCTGGATGAACGTAAGGAGTAAAGTTCTCAGCTCTTGTACGTCAGCGGCCACAGGACACTTGAACTGCTCTAGTTCACCTTCGCTAGCATAACCCCAATTCACCCCAATAAAAGGAATACTTGCTGAAACGGCTGCTTCAGCGTCAAACGCTCTATCACCAACCATAACTGACGACGAAACATCTGCCTTTGAAGTCGCCATCGAGAGTGCGCGGCGAAGTATCCCAGGCTTGTCGCGGGGTAAATGGCTATTGATTTGCCCAAAATCATCGGCAGAACCTGACACGACGTCAAAGAGATGTTCCAGTCCGTAACTTTTCAGTACATCAATCACTAAATGCTCAGGTTTCTGGCTCGCTATTCCCTGCAATGCGCCTAGCTCTTGCAATTCGGTGTGCAGCTCCAGCATTCCAGGGTAGAGCTGAGCATTCTTATAATGCCGTGGATAAGTAACCATCTTAAATTCACCGAGAATTTCGTGATGGTACTCCACCGGAATATCTGTGTACAATGCCAGGGAATCCAAGATCTGTGGCCCTATGAAACGCCGCAGCACAGGAGCTTCTGGAACTGCAAAACCCCTGTTTTGAAAAGCCTCTTCCAGCGCAGGCAATATCCCTAGACTCGCATCGAGAATAGTTCCATCTAAATCCCACAAAATAAGAGGTCTATTTTCCAGCATGCGCGTGTTCTGCGAAGATTTCCTTCAAGAAGTAACCGGTGTGGGATTCTTCGACTTTTGCAAGTTCCTCAGGTGTCCCCTCAGCAATCACCTGACCGCCACCGTCGCCGCCCTCAGGCCCCATGTCGATGAGCCAGTCTGCACTCTTGATGACATCCAAATTGTGCTCGATAGTGATAACTGTATTGCCCTTTTCCACCAGACCTTGAAGAACCTTCAGCAGTTTGCGGATATCTTCGAAATGCAAACCGGTCGTCGGCTCATCCAGCACATAAATAGAGCGTCCATTGGAGCGTTTCTGCAGCTCAGACGCCAGTTTTACACGCTGGGCTTCGCCGCCTGAGAGCGTTGTACCCGGCTGCCCCAAACGGATATAACCCAGCCCCACGTCCACCAGCGTATTAAGGTGGCGGGCAATCGGTGAGAAAGCGGCAAAGAATTCTGCAGCCTCCTCCACCGGCATCTGAAGTACCTCAGCAATATTCTTACCCTTGTACTTAACCTCAAGGGTTTCGCGATTATAGCGCGCCCCATGGCACACTTCGCAAGGCACGAAGACATCAGGGAGGAAGTTCATCTCAATCTTCAACGTGCCATCACCGTGGCATGCCTCGCAACGCCCACCCTTGACGTTAAAGCTGAAACGACCCGGCTGATAGCCGCGTATTTTCGCCTCGTTAGTCTCGGCAAAGAGTCTGCGGATATGGTCGAAAACACCGGTATAGGTCGCTGGGTTTGACCGCGGAGTGCGACCAATTGGTGACTGATCAACATGGATAATCTTATCCAGCTGATCAACTCCTTCGATGGACTTATGACGGCCGGGCACCTTTTTAGCGCCGTTGAGCTTGCTCGCCAGCGCCGTATAAAGAATTTCGTTGACGAGCGTCGATTTGCCGGAACCAGAAACACCGGTAACAGCAGTCAGCACGCCCAGCGGGAATTTTACACTGATATTTTGCAGATTGTTCTCGCGAGCACCGACCACCTTAATCATGCGCTTCTTATCGACGGGTCTGCGCTTTTCAGGGACTTCGATAGATTTCTTGCCAGAAACATAGGCGCCTGTGAGCGAATCCTTATTCTTCAAGAGCTCCTGGTAGGTTCCCGAGTGCACGATTTCCCCGCCGTGCTCCCCCGCGCCGGGTCCCACATCCACGATCCAATCGGACTCCTTCATAGTGTCTTCATCGTGTTCGACCACGATGAGGGTATTGCCCATGTTGCGCAGTTTGACGAGAGTTTCAATCAGACGGCGGTTATCGCGCTGGTGGAGACCGATGGAAGGCTCATCTAATACGTAGAGAACACCGGTCAGTCCGGAACCAATCTGTGTTGCCAGGCGGATGCGCTGCGCCTCACCACCTGAGAGTGTGGCTGCGGGGCGGGAAAGTGTGAGGTAGTCTAGTCCGACGTCGAGCAGGAACTGCAGACGGGCATCAATTTCGCGCAGTACGAGTTCAGCGATCTTTGCTTCACGATCGTTGAGTTCGAGTTTGCGCATGAAGGTGAGGGACTCGCGCATGGGCATACCTGTAACGTCTGCAATCGATTTTCCACCCACTAGCACAGCCAAAATGGTGGGGTTGAGACGAGCGCCGTTGCAGGCTTCACAGGCGACATTGCGCATGTACTGCTCGTAACGGTCCTTCGACCAGTCAGACTCGGTTTCCTCGTGTTTGCGCTTGATGTAGGCGTAGACGCCTTCAAAGCCCGAAGTGTAGCGGCGTTCGCGGCCGAAACGGTTCTTGTAAGAAACCGTCACTTTGAAGTCTTTGCCGTTGAGTACGGCTTTCTTCGCTCTCGCGGGGAGGTCTTTCCACGGGGTGTTGAGGTCAAACCCTACCTCTTTACCCAAGCCTTTAAGCAGGCGTAGCCAGTATTCGGTAGTGGCTTTACCCTGCGACCAGGGAGCGATAGCGCCTTCACCCAGTGTCAAATCTGCGTTAGGAATAACGAGTTCTTCATCGACCTGCAACTTGGAGCCTATGCCGTCACACGCCGAACAGGCGCCAAAAGGTGAGTTGAAAGAGAAAGCTCGCGGCTCAATCTCATCAATCTGCAACGGGTGGTTATTGGGGCAGGAAAGATTTTCGCTGAACGTCCGAACGCGTTCGGGTGAATCTGCAGGTTCATCCACTAAATCCACCATGACGCGACCGTCTGCAAGTTTCAGAGCGGTTTCGATGGAGTCGGTGAGGCGCTGATGTACAGATTCTTTGATGACCAGGCGATCTACTACCACCTCGATGGTGTGCTTATACTGCTTTTCAAGCCTAGGCGGTTCGGAGAGCTGAATGGTTTCGCCATCTACGCGCGCACGCGAATATCCCTGTAACGCAAGATCTTTAAACAGATCAACGAATTCGCCCTTACGCGCGGATACAACGGGAGCGAGCACCTGCAGTTTGGTGCGCTCAGGCAAACTCATGAGCTGATCGACAATCTGCTGGGGAGTTTGCTGCGTAATTTCCTCACCGCATTCAGGGCAGTGCGGGCGACCAATGCGCGACCATAGCAGGCGCATGTAGTCGTAAATCTCGGTAATAGTACCCACGGTAGAACGAGGGTTCTTAGAGGTGGACTTCTGATCGATGGAAACAGCCGGGGATAGACCTTCGATGAAGTCGACGTCGGGCTTATCTACCTGCCCCAAAAACATGCGGGCATAGGATGAGAGCGACTCAACGTATCGACGCTGTCCTTCAGCAAAAATGGTGTCAAAAGCCAAAGATGATTTGCCTGAACCCGAAAGTCCGGTGAAAACCACCATAGCGTTACGAGGAATTGTGAGGTCCACATTCTTCAAATTATTCTCGCGAGCGCCTTGTACGTGAATGTGGGTGAGGTCCTGTACGCCGGTTTGAGCAGGAGCTTTAGCCATCATGGTCCTTTGACTGTGGGGAATCAGTGTCTTGAGCAAACAGCTCACTTCGAAGATATATTCTAGTACGAAATAGTGGCTCAGTTGAGTTGGTTTTTTCGGCTGTTGGCTTATTTGTTCTCTCAGCTCGTCGGCAGTACTAGTGTGCTCTGGAGTTTGTTCATCTGCACAATTATCATTGAGCTATGAATACTCCCGCAGGAAACCTGATTGTTGACCATCCCCGCTATACGATTCGTTCCATTTCTGTGTCTGATATGGATAATAATGTTTATCTTTTGACCTCTAAGCAGAGTGGCGAGCAAGTTTTGATTGACGCCGCAGATCAGTTTGAGCAGATTAAGGAGTTTGTTCGAGCTGCGGCAGAAGAAGATGCTCCTAATACACATTCCAAATCGTTGAAAGATGTTTTGACAACCCACGGGCATTGGGATCATATTCGTGCGCTCAAAGATGTTTCTTCTCATTACTCGGCGACTACTGTGGCGGGTCAGATGGACGCCGGAGCTATTGCTGAGCAGGAGAAAGTTGAGGTGGAGCGTACCCTACTCGGAGATGAAGAGCTGACCTATGATTCCTGGATTCTTCAGACCATCCATTTGACTGGACATACTCCGGGTTCTATTGCCTTTGTTTTGGATGATGAAGACGAAGCTTACCCCACCGTTATTTTCACCGGTGATTCGTTGTTTCCTGGCGGCGTCGGCAAGACTAACTCCCCCGAAGATTTTCAGAACCTGCTTCACGATGTAAAAACCAAGATCTTCGACCGTTTCGATGATTCGACAGTTGTGCTCCCGGGGCATGGTAATGCCACTACGTTGGGTGTTGACCGAGGGAACCTTGAAGAATGGGAAGAACGCGGCTGGTAAAACGCTTTAGTTCTTCACAGATAAACGGAGAAAATAAGGGCTTCCGCTCAAATGAGCGGGAGCCCTTATTTCTATCTTTGCGAACCTATTTCAGTTGCGTAAAAGGCTTAGGAGAGACCGTACATGTTGCCGTTCTCGTCGAAGCCCATCTGACCTGCTGCAGGGGTCTTTGCCAAACCGGGCATGGTACGCATGGTACCGCAGATGGCGTAAACGTATCCTGCGCCAGCAGCCAAACGTACTTCACGAACAGGAAGAGTCCAGCCGGTGGGTGCACCCTTGAGTGAAGGATCGGATGAGATGGAAAGGTGGGTCTTTGCAATAACTACGGGGAGATCGCCAAAGCCGAGCTCTTCGAAGCGCTTGAGCTGCTTCTTCGCTGCGGGAGCAACCTCGATGCCGTCAGCACCGTAAACCTTGGTTGCAACCTTCTCAATCTTGGTTTCCAGTGAGTCAGAGTCTTCGTAGGTGTAGACCAAGTCGCTCTTGTCGTCACATGCTTCGACAACAGCTTCAGCAAGCTCTGTGACACCTGCGCCACCTTCTGCAACACCGCGGTGGATAGCGACGCGAGCGCCAGCTTCCTCTGCGATTTCGCGGATGGCGTCGTGTTCTGAGTCGAAGTCGGTGGGGAATGCGTTGATAGCAACAACCGGCTGAACACCGAAGCTACGAACGATTTCGATGTGCTTCTGGAGGTTAGCTGCGCCTGCCTTAACGTCTGAAGGTGATTCCTTGAGCATGTCTTCTGGAAGGGGCTTGCCGGGGGTGATTTTGTAGAGGCCGGAGTGAGACTTCAGCGCACGTACGGTGACAACCAGAACTGCAGCGTTAGGCTTCAGACCGGACTTGCGGCACTTGACGTTGAAGAAGCGCTCTGCGCCCATGTCTGCGCCGAAGCCTGCTTCGGTAATCACATAGTCGGAGTGTTCCAAACCAACGTAGTCAGCTACAACCGAGGAGTTACCGGTTGCGATGTTGCCGAAGGGGCCAGCGTGAATCAGGGCAGGGGTGTGCTCAAGGGTCTGGAGCAGGTTGGGGTTGATGGCGTCCTGAAGCAGGATTGCCATTGCGCCGTCTGCGCCAAGGTCCTTAGCGGTTACGGGGTCGCCGTTCATGTTGTAGCCGATGACGATGCGTGCCAGGCGGTTGCGCAGGTCTTCGAAGCTGGAGGACAGTGAAACGATGACCATGACCTCGGATGCTGGGGTGATGTCGAAACCGGTTTCGCGGGGTACGCCATCCATGCGTTCGCCCAAACCTACGATGATGTTACGCAGGGAGCGGTCGTTCATATCCATGACGCGGCGCCATGAAATGTTGCGGGTATCGATGTTTAGTTCGTTACCGTGGTGCAGGTGGTTATCAATCAGCGCTGCAAGGAGGTTGTGTGCACTGGTGATGGCGTGGAAGTCGCCGGTGAGGTGAAGGTTGAGCTTCTCCATGGGAACAATCTGGGAGTAGCCGCCGCCTGCTGCGCCACCCTTCACACCGAATACGGGACCCAAAGCGGGTTCGCGTAGGGTCAAGGTAGCGTTCTTGCCAATCTTGTGCATACCCTGTGCGAGAGAAACAGAGGTAGCGGTCTTGCCCTCGCCCAAAGGAGTGGGAGTTACCGCGGTAACTACGATGTACTTTGCGCCCTTTTTCTTGGCGTTTTCAGCGTTGGTAGTTTCATCCAGCAAAACCTTGGCTACGTATTTGCCATAAGGCTCTAGGCGATCTTCGCTAATGCCGGTCTTTTCTGCAATCTCAACGATCGGATCCATCTCTGCTTTCTGAGCGATTTCCAGATCGGAGGGGAATGGCTTACTCAAAGTAACTCCTTTGTTCATTTAGTAATTCCTCTTCTCATGGTAGTGGTCTCTGTCTCTTTTATCGAACCTGGAGAAACATTGTGAAGGTGACTTTTTGATGAATGAGTCGTAGGAGTTACCTCGGGCACCAGTATTAGATATTGTGCAGAACCCATTGATTCAGCGCTAATGCCCTTGAGAATCGAATACCGGGCAGAGTACTCAGGGTGTTCTGATTGGGTGGGAATTGCGCTGCCCATGTATAGAATCCTGCTGCGTACACTATGTTTGCTTCGAGGTAGTTCGCCGGCGCCTGTTGCAGTGTATGTGAGAGCTTCACCATGTTCTTTATTTTTCGGTGAGGATTTTGCGTCAGTACATCGACGACGAGCGCCGCTGAGTCGGCTGCGGGATGCCCGATGCATGTCCAGGGCCAGTCCACGATAATTGCTTGATTTTCAGGGGTTAGCAAAATATTGTCTGCCCGGATATCTGTGTGGTTGTAAGAGTTTCCTTCTAAATACGGGCGCAAATATCTATCCACGTAGACTGCATAATCTGAGGTCTCCCCTGTGAGGCGAGGGTGCCGACCCTCAATATCTTCAATAAGTACGGCTACCCACTGATCACAATTCAGGTGGGCAATATAACCGGCAACAGGTGCAGACTTGGGAAGCGACTGAAGCACCACCGCTTCTTGGGCATGAAGTTTAGCGGTAAATTCCTGCTCCTTGCTATTGACTGCCTTGAGAAACGCCCGCCGCCCATCAGAAAAAAGCAGACGATCGGCGGTCCCTAGACTGAATCCTCCGGATTGAGAAGCTGAGGAAATGACGGATGCGCCCATCACATCGTGTACCCAATCCTGCACATGCTGGGGCAGGTCATCCCAAGTGAGACGCTGTGTATTGCTTCCTTTCATTGTGCCTCCCCTGTAGGCTGAACTTTCTTTTCATCGCGCACAATACGTCCGTCGTCGAGGTAGACAAATCGATCTGCCAACGAAGCGATGCGCGAATCATGACTAATGATGATGACGGTCCGTCCGGCGAGAATTCCACGGATAGAATCCTGAGCATCCGCCAACTCTAGTTGGGTGGTGGATTCATCAAGAATCACGATGTGCGGGTTCGCTACCACAATGCGTGCCAAGGATAGCTGTTGGATCTGGTCACGGCTCAACTCGGAATTTCCAATACCTACCACCGTATTCAAACTCTGCTCAAGGTCACGCCACCATGTGGCTCCGACTTCATCCAATGCCTGTTTCATCTGCTCCTGAGTAGCCTGTGGATTAGCCACAGACATATTCTCAGCTAACGTGCCCAAGAAAAGATGCGCTTCTTGAGTGCAAATGAGTAATTGAGGACGCCCGGCCGCATCCGGAGCAGTGGGAAAATCTCCTAACCCAACTCTTTGCCCCATTACAGATACGCTCCCGTCAGTTGCCGTCAACGAACCTGAAATCAGACGAGCCAGAGTGGTTTTACCCGATCCCGAGCGTCCAATGAAAGCTACCGATTGACCTCGTGGAATCTCAAGGTTTATCTGGTGCATCACCGGGGATCCCGGGCGATACCCAAATTCAAGATTTTCAATCTTCACAGCGGCTGGGATTTGATCACACGGCGTTTTTTTAGACTGCCCGGATTCTCCCGCCCTTACCTTTTTGAGATTTCGCTGTTGCCGGTGCTGTTCTGCAAGGTCGATGACGCCGGAGATTCGGCCCATAGTAACCGTCATTTCGCGAACGATACTCAGCCAATAACCAAAAATATCGGCATTTACTCTCATGGTGAAGACCAACACCGCCGCCGTAGAAACCATCCCCCAGGTTGCCCATCCGCGATGTACACAGTAAGAACCCCAGATGAGTGAAAGCATCAGGGGTGTGTAGGCGATGAAGGAATCTACAGCCCAAAAGTTCGAGCGCAGGCGAATGAGCCCGTCTTGAACCTCGTACTGCTCATGAATCTTTCGATTCATGGTGTTCTGCCGGGCATTAACGATGCCCAATTCTGCTGAGGTGCGAGCACCTCGAACGTTTTCAGTCACCGTAGTGGTCAGCGATGATACTTTCTCGGCGCGAACGGTGACGATTGCTGCAATGCGCGGAAGAAAATAAGAAAAGGAAAATACTTGGGCGATTATCATCGGTACGGTTATGAGCCCAAGCATCGGCGAGAGGACAAAAACTGAGGCGCAGATGACCAAGATGGATACGGTGACCGCCACAAGTTCTGGAATCGCCTGAGTGATGACGCGACGCACAGAGTCTAAATCATCTGTTATACGGGAGACGAGATCCCCGCCACCGGCGTCCTCAATGGTCTGGGCATCGAGGTTGAGGGAAGACTCGATGAGATCAATGCCAAGATCTTGATTAATGCGGGTCCCAACGATTTCGCTCTGATAAACCCACCAGCGAGCCGACACCGTAGAGAGCACCACAGCACCAAAAATCAAGGCAAGCGGCGTCCATGGGAAAGAATGCAGATTATTGGCTATAGCGTCGTCGATGAGATGCCCAATTTGCCAGGGGGTGACCAGGGCAAGTACGGAGTTCAGTACAAAAAGTGCTGCGATAAGCGCGACACGCCCAGGAGATTTGCGCATGGATTTCCAGAGCATTCCCCAGGTGATCTTTGCCGGAGCAATAGGTAAGAGGTTAGCCATGTTCTACTCCCCCTGCCTCTGGTTTGCGCGGGCTATTCGTCGATCTACTTCCATCGTGGTGGAGATGATATAGACCTCTCGAAGGTGTTCTAACACGCCGGGATTCCCAGCGCATTTCTCCAACTGATTGAAAATGAATTGCTGGCTCGGCTCATCTACAGAGTTAACCGGCTCGGTGAGAACGAGAACGGGTTTTTTCTGGGCGTAGGCGCGAGCAAGTGCCAGGCGCTGCCGTTGACCGCCGGAGAGGTTTGTACCTTCTGCGCTGATTTCAGCTAACCAATAGTCAGTAGGGTTTTCGCCACCGAGGCGGTGCGCTATTTCCAAAGAGTCGGTGAGTTTCAAGTATTCTTCGCGTTCATCGATGGTCAACGCAGGTGGGCCCGACGTCAGATGGTCTTCGAGTGTGCCGGCAAATATCATGGGATTGGGCTCGGAGAGTAAAATTTCCTCGCGGTTGTCGCTGTTTACACGCAAGTATTCCACCAGCGTTTCGGCATATTCCTGCGCTGTAAGACCCACCGAACGGGGGTTAATGTAGACCACCCGTCGCGTTTCTGCGTTCAATCTCAACTGAGCGAAGGACGCTGGTAGGGGCTGAGAACTGCCAGCATGTTCGTGAGATTGAGAGGCCAACGATGCCGTCGGTTCGGAGCGCTTTTCTAACCCGACAATGCGGCGGTGGGCTACTTTTGCGTCGCGGTAAATCAGCAGAAACATTTCAACTGCCCAAATGGGACCCACCATCATTGCAAGAACACCTGAAACGGTCACCAGCTGACTAGGATCAATACTGGTTATCCATGCGCCATTCAGGGTGTGTCCCCGGAGGGCGAGAGCAATGGTCACCGTGGTGGTACAGCCAATGAGGAATACTCGGGCAGCCCCTTGCCAGGAATGGACTCTCTCATAGGCGAGCTGTGCTTTCCGTACGTCAAGTGCCGAGGTGCGATAGCGTCCCAGCATGGTTTGTCCAGCGCCCAACCCGACGATGGTACGAATAGAGGTAGCTATATCGCTGGCCTTTGAGGTGCTGATTCCGATTTTATCGCGGAAAATCTCAGCACGTTGCTCGAGAATTTTGGAGATGCGGGTCAGCAGTACAATCGTCAGAATCATTCCGCCTAAACCAGAGACCGCGAGTAAGGGGCTGAGTAGCCAGAGTTGGATGGTTCCAAAAAATGCGATAGCGAAGGATGAGAATGCCTGATTCAGCGGTTGCAATGTGTTTGCAACATTTCTGGTGTCTTTGTTGATGACCGCCACGATGGCGCCGGGGTCACCCGCTTGAGAAGAACGTGGAACGAGGGAACATGCGTACAGTTTCCAATCGCGTTCGAGCATGACGATGGTGCGAAAGCAGGTGCCCCATCCTATCTTTTCGTTCAAGGAGAGAAAGAGCACCAGCAAACATAACCCGGTGATATCAATCCAGGCTTGCTGCACATCACCTATGGTGAAAAGTTCGATGATGCGAGCGACCAGCGCTGGCATAAACACTAAGGCTGTGCCAGATATGGTCTCTGTGATAAAGGGCAAGATAAAGCGCCACTTGGGGTAGCGAAATCCGGGTGGAATGAGACTAAAACGGGGGTTATCTTCTGCGTTTTGAAGAGAGTTCTGCTCTGAAATTTTTTTTGAAGGCACGACTTTATTCCTTGGGTGAAAACGAAAAGATGATGATTTATGCGGAATAAAGATCGTTGTTCATCGTGAACGTCCTTTTGGAAAGGGAATACAGACAGTTATGATAAGCATCACTTTACCCCAAAATTCTTGGCTGAGAGATAAAGGCGCCCTGAAACTTCTCAACATTTCTTCCCGGCTCGATAAACTAGTGCCATCATGAAAAAAATTCTCGAGTACCTCGACCCCAAACTGGCAGAGTCCTCCCACCACTACTTCCGCGGCGATTTCGCGTCGAATCCGCTCTCCAGCGATGAAATCTACGAAGCATTTCTTGAGTGGATTTCTGCCCGCGGAATGGAGTTATACCCTGCCCAGGATGAGGCGGTTCTTGAAATTGCGGGCGGTTCCAACGTCATTCTGGCAACTCCCACGGGCTCTGGAAAATCTACGGTTGCCATGGCTGCACATTTTGCCGGTCTTGCAACAGGGCAACGTTCTTATTACACCGCGCCCATCAAGGCTTTGGTGAGCGAAAAGTTTTTTGACCTCGTTGAGATTTTTGGTGCCGAGAACGTCGGTATGGTCACCGGCGATTCATCCATTAATTCAAATGCGCCGATTATTTGTTGCACCGCAGAAATTCTTGCCAACATTGTGCTTCGTGAAGGGCCGGGTGCAGATTTATGCCAGGTCATCATGGACGAGTTTCACTTCTATTCAGATCCTCAACGTGGATGGGCTTGGCAGACTCCCCTACTCGACCTACCCCAGGCACAGTTCCTGCTAATGAGCGCCACTTTGGGGGATACCACTCGCTTCGAAAAGGACCTCACTGAGTTGACGGGACGTCCCACTGCGCTCGTCACCTCAAAGACCAGGCCTATCCCCCTGCATTTCTACTACTCCACAGAACCTGTCCAAGAGGCAGTATCTGAACTTGTTTCTACCGGTCAGACACCGGTATATATCGTTCACTTCTCGCAGCTACAAGCCATTGATACTGCAGGTGCGCTGATGAGTGTTTCAATCGCGTCCAAATCGGATAAAGAGCGTATCAATGAACTGCTGGAAAATTTCCGCTTTTCTGCTGGATTTGGCAAAACCTTGCAACGTCTGGTCAAGAACGGAATCGGTGTGCACCACGCAGGCATGTTGCCAAAGTATCGCCGCCTGGTAGAACAGCTTGCACAAGCAGGACTGCTGAAGGTTATTTGCGGTACCGACACCTTGGGCGTAGGCATCAATGTACCCATCCGTACCGTCCTGATTACCGCGCTCTCCAAATACGATGGACAGCGTACCCGCCGTCTTAAAGCCCGCGAATTCCATCAGATCGCAGGACGCGCGGGCCGCGCCGGATTCGATACGGCCGGTACCGTCGTGGTTCAGGCACCTGAACACGACATTGAAAATGAGCGCCTCGAAGCAAAAGCCCGTGAAAAATTCGCAGGTGATGAAAAGAAAATGAACCAGTCACTACGCGGCAAGAAGAAAAAGCCACCGCAGGGATTCGTCGCCTGGTCGAAGAAGACTTTCGAACAGCTGGTAGAGGCTGAGCCAGAAGCACTGACCGGCTCTTTTGATATCACCCACTCCATGTTGCTGAATATTCTGCAGCGCGAAGAAGACCCGTTTAGGGTAGTCCGCCATTTGCTCACTGCCAATCATGAGCCGCCCGTCAAGCAACGCCAGCTCATGCGTAAGGCACTCGGAATTTACCGAGAACTCCTTGCAGGAGGTGTGGTTGAACGTCTCGATGAACCCGATGAATTTGGGCGCAACGTACGTCTGACCGTGCAACTGCAAGAGAACTTCGCTCTCAATCAGCCGCTCTCCCCCTTCGCGTTGGCATCTCTCTCCCTACTGGATAAAGAATCTGAGACATACGCTCTCGACGCTGTGTCCATCATCGAAGCGACCCTGGAGAATCCCCGCCAGGTGCTCAATATGCAAGAGAAGAAAGCGAAGTCTGAAGCTCTTGCCGAAATGAAGGCAGAGGGCATGGACTACAACGAGCGCATGCGCGAACTCGACGAGGTCACCTATGCTAAACCGCTTCAAGAAACTCTCGAAGCTGCTTTCGAGACCTATCGTTCGAGTGCGCCGTGGATGAGCGAATTCGAAGTAGCACCCAAATCAGTAGTGCGCGATATGTACGAGCGGGCCATGGATTTTGGCTCCTACGTGCAGTATTACTCGTTGGACCGCTCCGAAGGCATTTTGCTGCGCTACCTCTCCGACGCCTATAAGGCGCTGCGGCAGACGGTACCGCTTTCAGCTTTGACCGAAGAACTCACCGACATCATAGAGTGGTTAGGCGAAATTATTCGCCAGACCGACTCCTCCTTGGTGGATGAATGGGAACGTCTGGCAGCGGGTGAAGACCCTCTGAAGGTACGTGAGGAAGAAGAAACCATCGGCGAAGAAACAGCGCCGGTTGTCACCGGTAATCCCCGCGCTTTCAAAGTCATGATCCGCAATGCTCTCTTCCGCCGCGTCGAACTATTCGCCGACGAAAAAGACCGAATCTTGGGAGAAATGGACGGCGAATCCGGCTGGGACGCAGACCGCTGGGCTGATGCTCTCGATGAGTATTTCGACGAATACGACGACATTTTCACTGACGCCGCAGCCCGCTCGCCGCGCCTGGTTGCCATCGATGAAAACGTTAAAGAACATCCAGGCATGTGGAAGGTGACCCAATCTTTCTCTGATCCCGAGGATAACCACGACTTCGGTATCCGAGCAGATGTTGATTTGAAGGCTTCCGACAAGGCGGGTCTGCCCGTCCTTCGCATCACTCACGTAGGAGCACTCTAAATGGTTTTAGCTCTATCCCCTCAACTTCCGGTTCCCTCTCATCAAGTGGGAGCAACCGTCGCCGTCGGAGATTTTGCGCTCACCGACCATTACTTTTCGGTACCGGTAACCCACGGGTTGGTGTACTCGCTGGGGCGTGAAGCGGCAGAAAACCATCCGCTGGCTCAACGAACTCTCACGGTGTTTGCCCGTGAAGTAGTCAATACGTCATCTGAGCTGACCATCAGCCCCGAAGACCGCCCTTTCATGGTCTATTTGCAAGGTGGACCGGGCGGCAAAAGCCCCCGACCCACCATAGACTCCGGATGGGTCCACGAACTCTCTAAAACCCACCGCATCGTGCTTCTCGATCAGCGTGGCACCGGACTTTCCACGCCGCTTTCAGCCCCTTCCATCCTTGCCCAAGGCTCCGTGAGAGAGCAGGAACAGTACCTCGAGCTCTTCCGCGCCGATTCGATCATCGCCGACGCCGAAGTCATCCGCTCATATCTTCTAGCTGAAAGAAAAGATCAGCGATGGTCCACCATGGGCCAAAGCTTCGGCGGCTTCCTCACGCTCTCCTATCTCTCATTCGCGCCCGAATCCCTCAGAGATTCCCGCATGACAGCAGGCCTAGCCCCCATCCGTGCACATATCGACGACGTCTACCGGCATACCCTTGAGCGCGTCAAAGAACGCAACGAAGAATTCTACGGCTGGTACCCCCAGGACCGCGTTCTCGCAACTCGCATTGCCGAATTTATTCGCGAGAAGAAGCCCACCCTTCCCACCGGGGAAACACTCACCGACCATCGCTTCCAGATGCTCGGCGCATACCTCGGTGGAAACGCACGCGTACGCGAACTGCACTACATCCTCGAAACCGCTTTCGCAGAATCGAACAATTACCTCTCGGCGCAATTCCTCAGCTCCGTCAGCGAAATTGTATCCTTCGCTTCCGCCCCGCTTTACGGACTCCTCCACGAATCGATTTACGCCGACGGTCCCGCTCAGGGAGCTTCCCCCTCCCCCGCACCCACCAATTGGTCGGCAGCGCGCATGGCGAATGCCCGAGATGATTTCTCACCCGAAGCTGAAACGCTCTTATTTACCGGCGAGCACATCTTCCCCTGGTACTTCGAAGAAGACCCCGCCCTTGCACCGCTCCACGACGTCGCCCACGCGCTCGCTGAAAAAGACGACTGGGGCAGGCTATACGACCACGAACAGCTTGCCCAAAATACCGTACCGTTGGTTGCTGCTGTCTATCGCCCCGATATCTATGTGGACTATGAACACTCCATGAAAACAGCACAGGCAGTAGCGAATACTCGCGTCTGGTCATCGGACACCCACCACCACGATGGGCTCAGCGCTGACGGCACGGCGATTCTTACGCATCTGAAGAATCTGCTGGCTGATAACCGGTAGACTGGGTCGCATTCGCATTTTTATTTAGAGGGGGAATTCGCGTGGTTACACGTGCACAATTTCTAGGCGGTACAGCACTGGGAGTGCTTGCCGCATCCATGACAGCAACCAGCGCTTCGGCAGACAGCTCTGACCGTATGCTCATCGCCACCGACGAAGGGATCAATCCCGGGGACGACGCTGTCAACAACAAAATCAACAAACTCATAGATCGCCTAGCGGGCGACGGCGGCGGGGCAATCATCTTTCCTCCGGGAATTTACAACGTTGATTCTGACGGCATTCAGCTCAAAAACCAGGTCAGCATCATGGGCTTGGGGGAAGCAACCCAATTTCGCCCCGTAGGCGAGTGGAAGGAACTTGCCGGCGTCTTTCGCATTGGATCGCATAGCTCCCCCTCTTCTGACCCTGTGTACCGCACCGGAATTCACAATCTCTCCATCAAAACCGGCGAAGATTCAATGGCTCATACCGATGCCATCCCTAACACCGTGGGTATTCTCTTTAACACTTCAAACGGCGATAAGCCGGCGGATCCAGATGCGGCGCACCGCATTTCAGGTATTACACTATGGGATTTGGATATGGGGATTATCCTCAAAGGAAAAGATGACCAGGGTTGCACGGTCAGCGACATCCGCGGACGCCGTTTTCTACGTACAGCGCTACAGGTGGGGGAAATTGGGGCCGAAGGCGGAGCGGACAATCAGTTCTCCATGATTGATTTTTCCTCTGCAAATTTGTCACGCCTCGATTGCGCCACCATCGAAATTTATACGTCCAATTGTTCATTTTCCCAGGTCAAAAGCTGGTATTCAAAACGTACGATGAGCTTTGATGAGGCAGTCAAAGCCGGTTCCGGTTACTACGTTAAGGGAACCCGTAACACGTTCAGCCAGTGCGATGCCCAGGACAATGGTGGTCACGGTTTCGTGCTCGAATACCCCAACAACACTCTGATGAACTGCGTTTCAGATTCCAACGGTTATGCCGAAAACGTTTCGGGCAAGGCTAATCCCTCAGAAGCACACGGTTTCCATATCCTTTCCGGTGCGCATGGGACTCAGCTCATTGGATGTCAGTCCTTCAACCGGACAAAGGATAAGCCTGGCCAAAAGATTGGTTTCTGGGTTGATAATTCTAATACGCAGGTAACTCTTATTGGTTCTGCTGCCGACAATACAGAGGCCGCTGCGCAAACAGGTTCATTGAATCAATCGCAGAAGACAGTGCTCAATACAGACGATAAGAAGTAACATTTCATCTAGCAAGAAGCCCTCAACACCGATTCGGTGTTGAGGGCTTCTTGGTATCTAACTTATTTCAAGCGATGCATGATTACTGTTGCATGTATGCTTCGTGTTCACCGCGAGCACGGGAAACTAAGTCTTGGAATTCTCGTTCTGAGTCAATCAGTTCGTCGCGGTATTTCTGAGGTACGTTACGAGACTTTGCGGTGGCGTCGTCCAGCTTTTTCTGTAGCTCCTTGCGTTCCTCAGTGGATGCGTTATCGGGAAGTTCCAGGTACTGCTCGGATAGGCGCTGTACCTTTTGGATGGCAGCGAGTGCTTTGCCCTTGGGGCTCAGAAGCGATGCCAGAACGGTGATGGTCAAGATACCGATAATGACCGTGAGAGAAAGACCGATACTAACTTCCACTACGTGAACTGGCTGACCGTCGTTGATGAAGGACAGGGTGTTCTCGTGCAGGGCGTGGAGGAGCAACTTGACACCGATGAAGGCGAGGATTGCAGAGAGACCCCAGGAGAGGTAAATCAGACGATCGAGCATTCCATCAATGAGGAAGTATAGCTGGCGCAGACCCATGAGGGAGAATGCGGTAGCGGTGAAGACGATGTAGGATTCCTGGGTTAGACCGAAAATCGCGGGAATGGAGTCAAGTGCGAACAGAATATCTGTACCGCCGATAGCCACCATCACCAGCAGCATGGGGGTCATAACCTTTTTGCCGTTTTCTACGGTGAAGAGCTTATCGCCATCGTAGTAATCGGTGGTGTGGAAAATCTTTTTCGCCAGACGAATGATGAAGTTGTTGGCTTCATCTTCCTCATCTTTATCGGTTACTTCGCCCTTGATAAGGTTGCCTGCGGTCCAGAGCAGAATAATACCGAAAAGGTAGAAGACCCAGCTCCAGCGCTCAATAGCCGCGGCACCTACCAGAATGAAGGCGGTGCGGGCAATCAAAGCAAAGACGATGCCAAAAAGCAGTACCTTCTGCTGATCTTCACGCGGAACCTTGAAAGAGCCCATAATGATCAAGAAAACGAAGAGGTTATCAACACTCAATGCTTTCTCGGTAATGTAGCCGCCGTAGTATTCTGCGCCGAACTGCGGGCCGTCCCAGATGAGGATGACCAGGCCGAAGAGTAGAGCGATACCTACGTAAAATGCTGACCAAACAGCGGCTTCTCTAATAGTAGGTTCGTGCGGTTTGCGCACGTGAAAGAAAAAGTCATAGGCCAAAAGAGCCAAAATGACGGCGATTGTTACCGCCCATTGCAACCCAGAAATATGCATGGGAGCCTTTCTTGTGGTGAGGATATGCCAGAAACCACAAGTCTCTCCCACCACCAATAGACGGTGGTTTTCTACTCCGGTTGAACATCTTTGGTCAACGTGCTGACGAAATAGAAATTAGCGGGATACTCCCTTGCTCGTGCTAAAAGTTTACCCTAGATAAGCGCACGTAGCTTAAGTTATTCCACGTGAGGTTAAGCAAATCCCCGTGTGCTGGCTATTCTGCCACCACACGGGGATTAATTCACAAGCAACTTAACTGTTTATTTACCTTGCGCCGTTTCTTCGTCCTGGGAAGCCACGGTAAAGCGTTCACGCATATGTTTGGGTGCTACAGCTTCATCAATTAGTGCAACTGCAAAATCTTCTGCCGAAACAAAACCACCGGCAGGGGTATCTTTGCTTTCAAAATACAGACCGGTGCGAACGCCGGGAGCAATGACGAACGCAGGAGCGAGCATAGTCCACTTGAGCATGGAGGCATTCTCACGGTAATCATCGAGGATTCCTCCAAATTTCTTGGCTTCAGAGCGGTATTCCTCGGGAAAATCAGGGGTGTTGTAGAAACGCTCACCTTCAGAATTCTCTAACGCACCGGCTCCACCGACCACGATGAGGCGGCCGCTGGGCGCTGCGGCAATGAGCTGAGAGTGCAGGTTTTTCATGCTTTCATCGGACTGGTCTCGACCAGCGGTGGCGATAATAGTGGCATCGTGGCTGTTGATGACCTGAACCAATTCGGTGGTGTTGGTTGCGTCCAGAGAGTACCCGGTTGCTCCGTGGACATCGTTGCCCTTGCGTGAGTAGGCATCTACTTCATGCGAGCGCCCTACTGCTTCTGCTATCGCCCGTGAACCTACCATTCCATTGGCACCAATAACTGCTATTTTCATTGCCGTATCCTTTCGCTTATTTTCCAACAGTCTTATTCTGTGTTGACCTTTTCAAAACCGATGTGCCTGTGAAAATATTCCCGAACGGTCTAAACGTTCGGGAATCTTTCATAGTGAGACGGCTGAAGAATAATCTTTACAGAGTCCTGGATTCTATAGCTTAGGCGTGCCCCGCGTTCTTCATTTGCCGCAGTTCTTTCTTCAAGTCGGCAATTTCGTCGCGGAGACGACCAGCCAATTCGAACTTAAGCTCTTCTGCGGCTTTCATCATCTGCGCCGTCATATCTTCAATCAGATCCATGAGGTCCTCTGCCGGTGCCGCAGCCAAACCATCTGAACGCACCCGCGCTTCAGCACGAGCCAGAACTTCTGCGGCTTCACCGGACGCCTGGGCGTTTTTCGCCGAGCCCTTTTTCTGGGAGACCGGTGCCAGCTTACCGTTTGCTGCTTTACGCTGGGCAAGTAGTTCAGCAGTATCTTCGACCTCGCGGTTGAGCTGGTCGGTGATGTCAGCAATTTTTTTACGCAGAGGGGTCGGGTCAATGCCGTGCTCTTTGTTGTAAGCGGTTTGAATTTCCCGGCGGCGGGTGGTCTCATCAATCGCCGTGCGCATAGAATCGGTGATCTTATCCGCGTACATGTGCACCTGCCCCGAAACGTTACGCGCGGCACGCCCAATGGTCTGGATAAGTGAAGTAGTAGAGCGCAGGAAGCCTTCTTTGTCGGCGTCCAAAATGGCAACCAAGGACACCTCAGGCAGGTCCAAACCTTCGCGAAGCAGATTAATACCCACCAAAACATCGTAGGATCCCATGCGCAATTCTCTCAGTAGTTCAATACGCTTGAGGGTGTCGACGTCCGAGTGCAGGTACTGCACGCGCACCCCGTGCTGGGAGAGATATTCGGTCAGGTCCTCTGCCATTCGTTTAGTCAAAGTGGTCACGAGAACACGCTCGTCCCGATCCACTCGAAGCCGGATTTCCTCCAGCAAATCATCAATCTGCCCCTTGGTCGGTTTGACCACGATTTCAGGGTCCACCAAGCCGGTGGGTCGGATAATCTGCTCCACTACCCCGTCCGCCTGGGACAGCTCGTATTTACCAGGGGTTGCCGACATATAAACGGTTTGTCCGATTCGATCCAGAAACTCGTTCCATTTGAGCGGTCGATTATCCATCGCCGACGGCAGGCGGAATCCGAATTCGACCAGTGTACGCTTGCGGCTCATATCGCCTTCGTACATTGCTCCAATCTGAGGAATGGTCACATGTGACTCGTCTACTACGAGCAAGAAGTCATCGGGGAAATAATCCAACAGACAGTGCGGAGCGGAACCGGGTGCGCGCCCGTCAATATGACGGGAATAGTTTTCGATGCCATTGCAGAAACCCATCTGCTCCATCATTTCAAGGTCATACTGAGTACGCATGCGCAAACGTTGCGCCTCTAACAGCTTGTTCTGCCCTTCTAGTTCGTTGAGGCGGTTGCCGAGTTCGTCTTCGATGGAGTGAAGAGCACGAGCCATTCGTTCGGCACCGGCAACATAGTGAGAAGCGGGGAAAACGTACATCTCTTTTTCCTCGCGGATGATATTGCCCGTCAAAGGATGCAGGGTATAAATCGCTTCAATTTCATCGCCAAAGAATTCAATCCGAATAGCGTTTTCTTCGTACATGGGGATAATTTCTACGGTGTCCCCACGCACGCGGAAGGTTCCGCGGTGAAAATCCATATCGTTGCGCACATACTGCATATTGACGAAGCGGCGCAGTAGTTCATCGCGGTCGAGCTCTTGTCCTACTTTCACCGTGACCATCTGTTCAACATATTCTTCGGGCGTACCCAAACCGTAGATGCAGGAAACGGTAGATACCACGACGACGTCGCGGCGCGTCAGCAAGGCATTGGTGGCTGAGTGACGTAGACGCTCCACTTCTTCATTAATGGAAGAGTCTTTTTCGATAAAAGTATCGGTCTGGGGAACGTAGGCCTCTGGCTGGTAGTAGTCGTAGTAGGAAACGAAATATTCAACAGCGTTGTTGGGTAACAGTTCGCGCAACTCGTTGGCAAGCTGGGCAGCCAGGGTTTTGTTCTGCACCATGATTAGTGTCGGCCTTTGCACCGATTCGATGAGCCAGGCAGCTGTTGCTGACTTACCTGTGCCGGTGGCACCCATAAGAACGACGTCTTTTTCTCCGGCGTTGACACGTTCTGTCAGCTCGGCGATGGCTTTTGGCTGGTCGCCTGCGGGTTTGTATTCTGAAATGACTTCGAAGGGCGCAACTACACGCTCAATTTTCTGCGCAAGACTCATAGATACAAGAGTACAACTGTGGAGATAGTTGAACTAGAACATACCTACGAATTATTCTCTGCGCCAATTTCAGTTGGTCAGTCAGTTTTTATTGGGTGAGTCAATGGTTCGATTCTAGAAAGTATGTGGGTATTTCACTTCTTTCTTATTGTGAATTTATCAAAATAAGGTAGAGTTTGAAGAACAAGTTGTCAGAAAAACGAACTCTACTGACCCAATCGGGAAGGATTATCATGGTTGAGAACCCCCTGAAAAAAATCAAAGAAACGGTAACAGGTGGCTCCCCCGTCAATCACCGCGGCGATTTTACCACCACTACCACCGGGACTCCCGTGGCAGATGACGCTCACTCACTCACCGTGAGAAACGATGGTCCCATCGTCCTACACGACGTCTACACCGTAGAAAAGCTGGCTCAGTTCAACCGCGAACGCGTTCCCGAACGTAACCCCCACGCCAAAGGCGCCGGAGCTTACGGCGTTCTGGAAGTCACCGAGGACGTTTCTGCTTACACCAAGGCAGCCCTCTTCCAGCCCGGCGAAAAAACTGACATGCTGATTCGTTTCTCCACCGTGGCAGGCGAGCAAGGCTCACCCGATACTTGGCGAGATCCCCGTGGCTTCTCCATGAAGTTCTACACCACCGAGGGAAACTACGACCTCGTGGGCAACAACACCCCTATCTTCTTCATCCGCGACGGCATCAAGTTCCCTGACTTCATACACTCGCAAAAGCGCCACCCTCAAACCGGTTTGCGCGATCACGACATGCATTGGGATTTTTGGAGCCTCTCCCCCGAGTCCGCCCACCAGGTTACCTGGCTCATGGGTGACCGCGGTCTGCCCAAGACGTGGCGTCATATGGATGGCTTTGGATCCCACACCTTCCAGTGGATTAACGCTGAAGGTGAGCGCTTCTGGGTCAAGTACCACTTCAAGACCGACCAGGGCATCGATTTCTTGACTGAAGAAGAAGGCGCCAAGATGGCAGGTGAAAACCCAGACTTCCACCGTGAAGACCTCTATAACGCCATCGAAGAAGGCAACTATCCTTCGTGGACTCTCTACGTTCAGGTCATGCCTTACGAAGATGCAAAGACCTACCGCTTTAATCCTTTCGACGTCACCAAGACCATTTCGCAGAAGGATTACCCGCTCATCAAGGTCGGTAAGCTCACTTTGAATCGCAACCCGCAGAACTTCTTCGCTGAAATCGAGCAGGCTGCCTTCTCGCCGGCGAACATGGTTCCTGGTATTGCCGTTTCACCTGACAAGATGTTGCTCGCGCGTATCTTCTCCTACCCAGATGCCCAGCGCTACCGCATTGGTACCAACTATGCTCAGTTGCCGGTCAACCAGCCCAAGAATGCGCAGAACAACAGCTACTCGGTAGAGGGCTCTATGCGTTATCAGTACACCCCCGCCGATGCCCCGAACTATGCGCCCAACAGCGTTGGAGGTCCGGTAGCTGATTCAGATCGTGCTTTCGAATCTCGCGGCTGGGAGTCAGACGGTGAGATGGTACGCGCCGCAGCAACTTTGCACTCAGAAGACGACGACTTCGGCCAGGCACGCACCCTCTATGCTGAGGTTATGGACGCCGCAACTCGGGAACGTTTGGTCTCGAACATTGCCGGGCACCTGGGCGTGGTGAAATCCGATGAGATTCGCGAACGCGGTATGAAGTACTGGGATAACGTTCATCCAGAACTTGGTGCACGCGTACGCGAGGCTATTGCTCAGCAGCGAGCATAAGCTAGCCACGAGATAGCTTTTTTCTGAAGCTATTTTCAACGATGAAGGGGTCGGGGAGAAATCTCCCCGACCCCTTCATCGTTTATGATTACACACCTTTATTCTGCCGATGTGCTGGAACTCTTTTCAGTCTTCGAATCAGCTTTAACCGCCCTTATCTGTCCCGTATTAGGCACACGAGCTTCAAATTCTGGCTCCGTTCCTTCTTCAAATTCGGGTCTTATAACCACTTCCTGAACGGAGCTGAAGTCCTCCCGCGCACGTCGGCGATATTCTTCAGCGGGGATAACCTGCTTCCACTGGCGAGTTCTCATAGGAGCTACTTCCCCAGCATCTTCACGCAATGCGCGAATAACCATCCACATTTGCAAGAATCCCAGAATAAAGACGGGGAAACCCACCACGATAATGACATGTTGCAGAATATCTAGGCCGGAGTCTCCTGTTGTCACGAGAATAACCGCGCACACTACTCCGATGCAGAGCGCCCAAAAGACCCTTTGACGTTTAGGAGCTTTATCTTCATGACCGTTGGCAATAGCGTCCATAGTCAGCGCTGCTGAGTCGATGGAGGTAATGAAGAAGATAGTGATGACCAAAACGGTGAAAGGCGCAACGAATTCAAACAGAGGGAAATGCCCCAGGAACTCGAAGAGAGCTGCCGGAATGTCACCTTTATCCACTACATTTTCAATCAGCTGACCATTCTGGTTGCGCTCAATATCAAAAGCGTTCATCCCGAAAATACCAATCCAAAACATCACAAAAATGGAAGGTACGGCCAGCACGCCAATCACAAACTCTCGAATGGTGCGCCCTTGAGAAATACGGGCAATAAACAGTCCCACGAAAGGAGCCCACGACACCGTCCATGCCCAGTAAAAGACAGTCCACGAGCCTATCCATCCGGTGTCTGCAAAGGCATCGTTGAAAAACATCATTTCGGGTAGACGCATCAAGAAATACCCGGCAGACTCAATGGTTCCCATCAAGACAGTACGGGTAGCGCCGGCCATCAGGATGAAAAGCAGGAGTGCTACCGCCATCAAGATGTTGAAGTAGGACAGCCGTTTCACGCCTTTGTCCATACCAGCTACCACTGATGTGATGCCTGCAGCAGTCACTAAAGCAATAATTCCAGCTTGGATCCATCCGACATAAGGAACACCGTAGAGAATCTGCAAGCCCGAATTGATTTGGAGGGCTCCAAGACCTACAGATACAGCCAGCCCAAATACGGTAGAGATAATGGCCAACGCATCTATCATCTTGCCAAGCGGACCGTGAATACCTTCACCGAGAATCGGCTGAAAAATTGACGAAACACGCGGGGGTAGTTTGCGCTTATACGTAAAATATCCAAAGGCAAGCCCAGGGACGGTTAAAATGACCCACATAAACAGCCCGATATGAAAGTTAGAAATTGCCAGCGCATCGCGGGCTGCCCTATCGGACTGAGGTTCGACACCGTCATAGGGCGGGTTAGCGAAGTGAGAAATAGGTTCTGCGGCTCCCCAAAAGAGAAGCACTGCGCCAACTCCAGCAGCGAACAGCATTCCAAACCATGCCACGCCTGAATACTGCGGAACCGAATCGTCTGGCCCTAGTTTAACGCGTCCAAATCGGCTTGCTGCTAGATACACCAGGAAGATGAAGAATAAAGCATTGCCCAGGACGTAAAACCACCCAAAATAGGTGATAATCCATTGAGCCATGGCACCAAAGACGCCTTCCATTTGTGTGGGAAAGGCGATAAAGCTGAGGGTAAAAAGTGCTATAAACCCTGCAGTCGTAAAGAAAATAGGGGGATTCGTACGCAATCCCAATCTGTCATGGAGTTTTAGCAACACGGGTTTCCCGGTGGAGGTTGTGGTCTTACAACGGCACTATGATCCACCCCGTTGTAAATCGTCCAAAAGAAACGACTTAATGATGGTATTGATTTTAGAGTTCAGAATCCATTTATGAAGCAGGCTGAATGATTTCTTGCCAGACCCGTTCCACCTGGTGCTGTGTGTCTTCTCGGCTGCCGGAGTTGTCGATAATCCAACGGGCTATCTGGGCTCTTTCCTCATCGCTGGCCTGCGCCTTGATACGTGCCAGGGCATCTTCTTTCAGAATCCCACGTTGGGTGGTGAGGCGTTCCAAACGCACCTTCTCATTTGCACACACTACAATGACGCCGTCGAAGCGGTCGGCTTGCCCTGTTTCAGTAAGTAGTGGGATGTCTTCGATAATGGTTGCGTTCTCCCCCTGCTGTGCGACGGCTTCCTCCCTCAGTAATTGAGAGCGCTCACGTACTGCAGGATGAACAATCGCGTTCAACTTTTCCCGTTCTGCGGGGTTCGCGAAGATGAGAGAAGCTAGGTGGGGGCGGTTGAGTTGCCCGTTATCCAACAGTATTTCCTCACCGAATGCGGCAACTACCCGTTGTAACGTTTCTTCACCTGGTTCCATAAGTTCGCGTGAAATGGCATCGGAGTCAATAATAAAGGCACCTTTGTCTGAAAACATGGCGGCAACAGTCGATTTGCCTGAACCGATTCCCCCGGTGAGTCCATAATGCGGCAATGTGCTGACCTTTCAACTTACTTATCTTTTTCAACCCCACACTATCGCGCCTTTTCCCACAGGACACTTCAACAAGCTTCTTCCCCATAGAATAAGGAGATGAATACCGACCATGAAACTCGTGCCACCTCATACGCCGTTCTTACTCAATGGGAGCCTGTTCAATCGCTTTTGGAAATTAAGAGGAGTGAGTTTATCGCCTTTGCCCAGCGTGTAGAATCCGAGGCTGATGCGAGGGCATTCATAGAGTCTTTGCGCAAGCAGTATCACGATGCCCGCCACGTATGTTCGGCATTCGTCATTGGTGCAGACCGAGATATTCAAAGATCTTCGGACGATGGAGAACCTGCCGGAACTGCTGGTATCCCTATGTTGCAAGCTGTACTGGCAAGGAGAACTGACCCCGATTCGGAAGCTAGCAGTACAAATCTCTCTGATATTTGCGTGGTAGTTGTTCGCTATTTTGGCGGAATCAAACTCGGTGCTGGCGGTTTGGTGCGGGCATATACAGACGCCGTGGTTCAGGTACTTGATGAAGCAACTACGACTCAGCGACGACGCCTACGGGCGGGCGTAGTGAAACTGCCCCATGCAGAAGCAGGAAAGTTTGAAAACGAGGTGAGGTCTCTAGGGTTTACTATTATCTCAGTCGACTACTTCGCCTCGCACGCTGTGGTTACTCTCGGTGTATTTGATTCTCCCGCCACCCGCAATGAAGCTAAGACTAAAGTAGCCGAACTGACCATGGGTAAGGGAGAAATTTCATGGGGAGAGACGTCGTGGGTTGATGAGGTAATGAATTAGCGACGCAGGCGTATTAGGTCCCAGCTCAAACATCGCGTGTTTCGCTAGGCGAAACTCGCACGACTCTCCTGCTCTGTTAATCTTTACCGGCAAATAAAAGAAGCCCGCCCCAATAATCTGGGGCGGGCTCTTCTAAGCTACTTCGGCTTTTACATCTTAATTGCCGGTGAGCTTCTTGCGATGGAGCTGAATTTCCGCGAAGCGAATCAGAAATTCGGCGGAATCAGCTTCGCAAGAAACTAATCGGTAAACCTCTTAGTTGCCGGTGAGCTTCTTGCGAAGCTCAGCGAGTGCCTCGTCTGATGCCAAGGTGCCGGACTCGGTACCCTTGTCATCGGATGAGTAAGAGGTAGGAGCTGCGGGAGCTGAGTTGGAGGAGGAAGATGAGGATGAAGAGGTAGTAGCCGCAGTAGCTGCTGCTTCTGCATCTGCCTCCATCGCCTTAGCAACCTGAACCTTGTGTGCTTCCCAGCGAGCCTGAGCGTCTGCGTACTGCTGTTCCCAAGTTGCACGCTGAGTTTCGTAGCCTTCGAGCCATTCGTTGGTCTCGGGGTCGAAGCCCTCGGGGTACTTGTAGTTACCCTCTTCGTCGTACTCTGCAGCCATGCCGTAGAGTGCGGGGTCGAACTCGGTGCCCTCAGGGTCAACGCCTTCGTTAGCCTGCTTGAGTGAGAGGGAGATACGACGACGATCGAGATCGATGTCGATAACCTTCACGAACAATTCGTCTCCAACGGAAACTACCTGCTCAGCAAGATCTACGTGGCGAACAGCAAGCTCAGAGATATGGACAAGACCTTCGATACCGTCTTCAACGCGAACGAATGCGCCGAAGGGAACGAGCTTGGTGACCTTACCGGGTACAACCTGACCCAGCGCGTGAGTGCGAGCAAATGCCTGCCAAGGATCTTCCTGAGTTGCCTTGAGCGAAAGTGAAACGCGTTCACGATCAAGATCAACTTCGAGAACCTCAACGGTTACCTCGGTGCCAACTTCAACAACCTCTGAGGGGTGATCAATGTGCTTCCAGGAGAGCTCGGAAACGTGAACGAGACCGTCTACGCCGCCAAGGTCCACGAATGCACCGAAGTTGACGATGGAGGAAACGACACCGGTGCGAACCTGACCCTTTTCGAGCTGGTTGAGGAAGGTTGAGCGAACCTCAGACTGGGTCTGCTCAAGCCATGCACGGCGCGAAAGAACAACGTTGTTACGGTTCTTGTCGAGCTCGATAATCTTAGCTTCAATTTCCTGACCGATGTAGGGAGCGAGGTCGCGTACACGACGCATTTCGACGAGGGATGCAGGCAAGAAGCCACGAAGACCGATGTCCAGGATAAGGCCGCCCTTGACAACCTCGATGACGGTGCCGGTAACAACGCCGTCATTTTCCTTAATCTGCTCGATGTCGCCCCAGGCACGCTCGTATTGTGCGCGCTTCTTGGAGAGAATCAGACGACCTTCTTTGTCTTCCTTGGTCAGGACGAGGGCCTCAACTTCGTCACCAACGGAGACGACTTCGCCGGGATCAATGTCGTGCTTGATGGAAAGTTCACGAGAAGGAATAACGCCTTCGGTCTTGTAACCGATATCGAGGAGAACCTCATCGCGGTCAACCTTGACAACTTCACCTGAGACGAGATCGCCGTCGTTGAAGTACTTGATGGTTTCGTCAACGGCCTTGAGGAAGTCTTCTTCAGTTCCGATGTCGTTGATTGCAACCTGAGGAGTGTTGGTGCTCATGTAGTAAAGGGCTCCATTATGGATAGATTTGGTAGGTCGATACAGCCGTAGTTCCCCCGCAAGCTTCTAGTTCCCAATTGAGAGTATCTACCTGCGGTATCGCAACGAGTGGTTCCGCTCTGTACCGAGCGTTTATTCGGACAATGTGCGCGCATAGTACACGCACTTATTAAATATTAGGGAGGACTCCCCCGAAGGTCAACGATTGGCGCGGTTAAATCACCGGTTATTTTCGGTAATTTACCCCTTATGTAGAGGCAATCACGCGTTCGGGTGTGTCGTATCACCAATAAGATACCGAGAGCCGCTTCTTCTGAGCTTATTGTGCGAACATAGCCGACCAAGAGCCCAGCGGCTGTTTGAGCACAATTTCCTGGTGCTGTTCTACCTCGTACACGCTCAATCCGCGTGCCTGATAATTCGCGAGAGCGTGCGGACCATCGAGATTACAGGTATGCACCCACACCCGATGAACCTCCGGCAAATGATGTCTATTGGGAATATCCCACGCCCGTTGAATGACGGTCTGCAAGAAAAGACGACCCAAGCCTTTGCCATGTGCCCAGTCCATCAGCCCAAAATAGAGAATTTCGACGTCCGCGGTGGGAGCTATGGAGGACGCCATGAGCTCGGCACTGAGTTGGCAGTACCCTGCAGGAGTGCCATCGAGCGTCAGAATCCAAACTTCGCTACCTTCTGCATCAAGTTCTTCCTGCCACTGCTCACGCGACCACCCTAACCGTTCATACCAGCGATATGGACCACCAACTACTGCGTAGAACCAGCGGACCAGCTCAGGGGTAACATGTTGCGCACGTTCAATACGAACCCCCTGGGGAAGCTCTGCAGGCTGCTCAGCCAGGGCAGAATCCAGCATTTGTAAGGACGTAATAGTGACATCCTGAGGATACGCTTCCACGCCCCAATCTGCCTGATCTTCAATTTTTTCTTGCGGAAAGTCGTTCACTTAATGCCCCGCTTTATACCAAGAGATTCCGCTACCCACCTGCACGTCCATGGGTACATTGAGGCTGACTGCACTACTCATTTCTTCTTGTAATAGTTGGGTTGCAGCCTCTTCCTCACCCGGCGCAACTTCCAGAATGAGTTCGTCGTGAATCTGCAAAAGCATGCGCGTTTTGAGCTGCTCTTTTTCCAAACGATTCTGCACATTAATCATGGCAATCTTCATAATGTCTGCGGCTGTACCTTGAATGGGAGCGTTCAAAGCTGCACGCTCGGCGGCCTCGCGGCGCTGGCGGTTAGAGCTATTCAAGTCGCTCAGTGTACGGCGTCGCCCAAACATCGTTTCGGTATAGCCATCTTTGTGGGCTTGCTGAACGGTGCCCCGCAAGAAACGCCCGACATCACCAAATCGCTTGAAATAGTTAACGGTAAGTAGGGCAGCTTCATCCACAGGTATACCCAACTGTTTGGACAGTCCGAAACGGGAGAGCCCGTATGCGAGTCCATAGGACATCGCTTTTACTTTGGCGCGCATCTCTGAAGTCACGTCCTCGGGAGCCACTCCGAAGACTTCTGAACCGACGAAGCGGTGCAAGTCTTCGCCGTCCTTATACGCCTGAATCAGCTTTTCATCATCCGCCAGATGCACCATAATCCGCATTTCAATCTGCGAATAATCGGCGGTCAGCAAGGTGGTGAAATCGGTGCCGTCAATCGTGCGAGGATCCACGATGAACGCCTCGCGAATCTTTCGACCCTCAGCAGTACGAATCGGGATGTTCTGCAGGTTGGGATCGGTCGAGGAAAGACGCCCCGTTGCAGCAACATTTTGCTGGAAAGTGGTGTGAATGCGCCCGTCCCCCGCTGTAGCCTTTTGCAAGCCCTCGACAGTCTGTTTGAGTTTCGTGAAGTCACGGTAGGTCTGAAGTGCCACCAAGAACTGCGCGCCCTTAGACTCTGGGCTAATTTTTGCGAGTAAGTCAGCCATTGAATCGGCGTCGGTAGAATATCCAGATTTCAGTTTGCGAGTAGTAGGCAGTTCAAGTTCTTCAAAGAGGACGCTTTGAAGCTGCTTGGGCGATCCTAGGTTCACCTCATGGTTAATGAGGCTGTATGCCTCTTCGGTAGCCTGTTTGATGAAGCTTTGGTAATACTCCTTGAGCTCCCCCAGCACCTGGGAATCTACCGCGATACCTGCAATTTCCATTTCAGCAAGCACAGTAGCCAGAGGTAGTTCGATTTCTTCATACAGTTTAAGTTGATTTTGCTGGCGCAAATCCATATCCAGGGCAAGCGTTAGTTCTTGAAGATAGCGGGCGGTCAACGCTGCATATTCAATGTCCACACTGGGCTCTTCAGCAAACAGGTCCCCTTGCACATTTTCTTCTTGCGCCTCGGGCTCGGGAAAATCTGTGTGCAGATACTGAGTACAGAGATCTTGCATCATGGCTAAAAAGCTACGACGACGTGCGGTAGGAATATGCCCGCAGACATAGGAACTCAGCATCGGGTCTTCCACTGCGCCCGTGAGCTGAAAACCACGAGCTTTCAGAGACTTAAACTGCTGCTTGAGGTCATAGACGATTTTCGGTGCGTTTTCATCGCTTAGCCAATCAGAAAAAGCTTTCTCTAGCTCGGGACTTGCTGAGGTGAAATCAATCCATGCAGCCTGAGTACCGCCCAGCAACACTGCTCCCTGAAGGTTTTCTTCATGCGCATAACCGGCTTCCGGTGCATCTGGCTGCGCTTGCGGGAGCAACACCAGCGCGTTTGCCAGCCGCTGGGGAACTTCGACGGGACGGTTCGTTGCCGAGATTGATTCCTGGGCGTTTTGCACGAACCCAGAAAAACCTTCAGCAGTTTCGACCCTAGTCACCGCATCCACAGTAATATCTACCTGCATTGCGGCTGCTTGCGCCATCGAAGAGAAAAGTTCGGCGGTTCGCTTGCGAATCGTGGAAAATTCCAGTTCGTCAAAGAGCGCGTCTAACTCTGCCGGGTCTGCAGGACCATAGTGTGCGGCGTCGTCCAGAGTAATTGGCATCTCCAAATCATCCACCAGCCTATTGAGGCGGCGGTTACGCAGAACGTCTTCTACATGTTCCCGCAGGGCTTCACCCTTTTTGCCTTTGATTTTATCCTGGTTCTGAATGATGCCGTTGAGATCGCCAAATTCGTTAATCCATTTAGCGGCGAAACCTGGTCCAACACCGGGAACACCAGGAAGGTTATCTGCCTGTTCGCCGGTGAGCGCAGCCAGGTCGGGGTAAAGGTGAGGAGGTACTTTGTATTTTTCTTCTACTGCCGCGGCATCCATTCGACGAATTCCCTTGGAGGGGCCGGTGGTGACAGGGTAAAGAATAGTGACGTCGTCGTTAATGAGCTGGAAAGCATCACGGTCGCCGGAGACTATGTCCACGGTAAATCCTTGAGCCACTGCCACTTTCGCAAAAGTTGCCACGATGTCATCGGCTTCATAGCGTTCAACCGTCACCGACGGAATCTGCAGAGCTTCCAAAACCTTTTGGATGAGTTCAATCTGGCCAAAAAATTCCTCGGGAGTTTCCGAGCGACCGCCCTTGTATTCGCCATATTCTTCAGTGCGGAACGTACCGCCAGCTAGGTCAAATGCAGTAATAATATGAGTTGGTTGCTCAGACTTGATGAGGCTCAATAAAGTGGAGAGGAACCCGTGGACGGCGTTAGTGTGCTGCCCGTAGCTGGTCACGAAGACTTCCGCAGGAGCACCGTAGAAGGAACGGAAAGCTAGCGAATGCCCGTCAATGAGGAGAAGCTTTTTCTTATCGTTTACTGCATCAGTTGTAGTCACGGTGTCCATCCTAATTGCTTCCAGCATTTGCTTCTACGGTGAAAAGTTCAGGTTACTAGGATACTCTCATAGGCGAATCTTCTAGAGAAAGGCATCCGATGACTCCCAATTCTGAGTACTCCAGTGAACCACTCGACCCTCAATTTCAACGGGACCTAGAAAAGAGCGGCATTCCTCAAGAAAAGTGGCACAGGTTCTCCCAGCATGGACTGGGAACACTGATTCCTAAAATGGGCATCTTTTTTGAAGAATTAACTGCAGAATATACTGTGGCAACTATGCCAGTGGCAGAAAATACTCAACCCGGCGGCCTATTGCACGGTGGAGCCAGCGCGGCCCTCCTCGAGACGCTCGGCTCTTTCGCAGCCAACGAAGCTACGCCCGAAGGATACGTGGCGGTTGGTACAGAACTCAATATTTCCCATGTTCGCTCGGCAACTTCGGGTTTGGTTCGGGGAACCTGCATCGCCCTAAAAATCGGTCGGAGGCAGTGCGTGCACCGCATTGATATCACCGATGAACGTGGAAAGCTCATCAGTACCGGGCGCATGACAAACAGCATCATCCCCCGCAGATAACCAACTCTTTAGCTAGCGAAAGTACTTTATATGCGTCAAAAAATCGGCACAGTCTTTCTTCTGCTTACCATACTTTGCCTGGTGACAGCTATCAATATAGGTAGTTGGTGGTGGTTGGGCGTCTTTCTCTGCACTTTAGTGACTCTGTGGGGTATCGGCTTTACATCATCAGATTCTGAAGAAAAATCACAGCGGTAACGCCTATAAAATCAGCGACGTCCCGCTTAATAGAGGGACGTCGCTGATATGAGGTTCTTTCACCTTTAACAAACGGTTAGGAAACTTGATTGACGATGGTTTCCGCTACTTCTTTCATCGACAGTCTGCGATCCATAGAAGTTTTCTGTATCCAGCGGAAAGCTTCAGGCTCGCTCAATCCCATCTTTGAAATCAGCAAAGACTTCGCGCGATCGACTAATTTGCGGGTTTCGAATTGGTCCTTGATATTTGTCACTTCGTTCTGCAAGGCAACAATTTGTTCGTACCTGCTGATGGCAACTTCAATCGCAGGAATCAAATCATGGGGGCCAAAAGGCTTGACGACGTACGCCATTGCCCCAGCTTCTGTAGCTCGATCGACTAGTTCTTTTTGGCTAAATGCCGTCAGCAAAACTACCGGTGCCAATTGTTTCTTGGAAATTTCTTCGGCTGCTGTAATGCCGTCCATAATCGGCATTTTCACGTCCATCAACACCAGATGGGGGCGATGCAGTTCAGCTAGTTCAACAGCTTTTTGACCGTTGTCCGTCTCTGCAACGACGTCAAAGCCTTGGTCACGCAAGATTTCAACAATATCCATACGGATGAGGGCTTCATCTTCTGCAACGACGACGGTGCGGGCAGGCTCCTGTTCTTCGCTGACTGAATCAGCTGGCGTCTGCTCTGACATGCTTTACTCCTTTAATCTTATTCTTATATTTAAGTTTCTCACGTTTGAGGCTGTGGTAGCGAAGCTAGGAGGTAAATTCTGGTGCGAAATCGGTGGGGGTGGGCAATGGAATATGAGCCGATTTTATTTTTTAGAAAAATCAATGTACAGTAATAAAGCACTCACCGATTGGTGGATGTCTCTGAGACAGAGGCCCAAGTGGCGGAATTGGCAGACGCGCCGCACTCAAAATGCGGTTCTTAGGAGTGTGGGTTCGAGTCCCACCTTGGGCACAATATAGCCCCTGACTAGGCGAAACAAACCTAGTCGGGGGCATTTTTTATGCCCCGATAAACATTGCTGCACGTAGTTCCGCACGTAGTTAACAAAAAAGAAGCCCCCCACCACCCGTAAGGGCAATGAGGGGCAAACAATTTTTTAGGCAGGAACCGAACCGCCACCAGGAGTAATCGAAGGATCCTCCTCACTGAGAGGAGTCTCCTCCCCTTTGTTTTGGGTATAAAAAAGTCCCAGGGGAAGGCACTCCCCCCTGAGACGCTGGCTTATATATAGTTATGAGAATGACTGCACTTGAAATACTCACCATTGTTGGAATTGTTGCCTCAGTAATGGCAGCAGGATTCGCTCTTTTTCAGATTCTTCTTACTCGAGAAAAATCTGATGTTGAATGGGAAGACTATAAAGAATCAGACGGTATTTTCCGCGTCCGAAATATCGGTACTAGCACCGCGTATAAAGTGCAGTTATCTGCTTGGACTAGTGAAGAAATTGCAGAGACCGTTGAGGAGAAAAAAGTTGAACCAAACGGTTATGTAACTTTTGTTTTGCCTGAACGAGAATCTAAAGACCCCGCTCCGGTTAATATCCCCAGAGTTTCTCTACCTCGTGTTTCTGATATACCACCTAGTGAACGGTCAGATACTGATAATCCGATACTCCGGAATATGCGTAAAGACCTCGATTCGCAGTGGGCTATGAAAAAGCAGATGCAGGATGCAGACGACGCAATGTTTCTTCATGCCAAGAAGCAAGCTGAATCTCAGCAGGTTATCTATAAAGTAATCTGGTGCAGTAGGCGCGGCGTGTGGAGTACTTATTCATCGGCGACTGGATAAGTATTTGACAGTTTCATTGAGGTTGAGGATGAAAGAATTTATTTCCTGAAATGTTTCTATGTCATTCTCGTTTTTTGTTTTGAGAGCTTGGACTGCTAAATCTGTTTTCCGGTTTATCGTGTAAATGGATATTCCAAACCCGGCGCCTATGCCGATTAGTATTAGATTTTTTAGAATCTTACTTTCCTTTCGTGGTTGGTTTTTGTGGCCTCTCGCCCCTTTCTTTTTGGGGTGGGAAGCTTTTTTGTTTAAGCCGTGTGTTCTCTATGTGGTTTTCAATCAGCGACCAGCGAGCTCTCACCTCGTTTTTTGAAACCGCACCTAGCGTTTGCGGTCGGCACCCTTTAGACCCTGCGCTCGGGTTCCCCATTTAGGGAAGTTTGGGTAAAAAAATTAGGCGGCTTTATTCTGAATTTCAGAAATATGCTCTTCGGTAAACCAGGTAATTGAGGTTCCGAAGAATTCAGTTACCCGCACCAATTCGGTGGCAGATAATGAGCGCCATCCCTTAGTGATTTCACTAATGGTGTTTTTGCCAAAGCCTAGATTGATTGCAAGTTCAGCCTGCGTGAATCCTTGCTTGGCGAGTGCTATGCGGATGTTTTCTCCGATAGTCGCATTTAGGTTTTTCATGTCACCTCCTTGAGGTACGTCAACTACACTAATTCACCAAATAGGGAATTATCAAACAAAAAAGGGAAAAAGTTTTGAAACTGGGGTAAAGTTCCTTATATGCCACGTAAAGGAACCGGAAAAGCAAACAGATTCAGTGAACTACTGAATGAAGAAATCAAAGTCCTTATGACCCGTCAATCACAGACTCTCGTAAGCATGGAAGAACAGACAGGCATCAGTCGAAACCGCCTCAGTAAATCCGTATACAACTCAGAATCTCCACTAAACACTAATGAATTAGATCAACTATGTAAGGCGCTAGGGGCCAAGCCTTCCGAAGTTGTACGTCGAGCAGAGAGAGCTCTCCAGTACGAAAGTTTCGCCCTTGCCGCTTACCGATCAGATGAACCGAAAGGCGCAGACGAAATCTTTGAATAACTACGAGCCCTTCCAACACGCCGAATCCCTCAACATCGACGTCCATTGGGAGGAACTCCCCCACAACATCCACGGACTATGGACCGGAACAGCAATCATCATCGACCCCGATGAATACCAATGCGTACTGAAGGCATACCCTAACAACCTCCCCTACATCGCTAATGAACTAGGGGTCACCCAACGAATCCTTCACGTATTAGCGCAACACCACTCACGAGAAAGTAAAAAAATGCCAACACCAACCACTAACGCAATCCTCGCCTGGACTCTCATCTCAGAAATCCAGCACCCCGCTGACCTCCCCCAAATCCTCACCACCAACGAACACCCCATCGTCTCCTTTAAAACCTTCAGAGATTCAGCAACGTTCACCAACAAACGACTCATTGTCCGTGATGCTCAAGGACTCACAGGGAAGAAAGTTGAAATGTACTCCTTGCCCTACTCCTCTATTCACATGTGGTCATCCGAGAACTCTGCATCATCTCTCGACCGAGACGAAGAACTAGAGCTCTGGACAAAAATGGGGCACATTAAAATAAGAATCCGCAAAGGACTCGATGTCCGAAAGATTGACCGACTCATCAGCGAAAACGTCCTTAAATAAAAAAGACCCCGCTCCACCAGCATTGGTGGGGCGGGGATAGTAAAAAACTTACTGGGCAAGAGCCCAACGAAGCGTACCCAAAGCACCTTTGCGCTTGAGCGTATTTCTAAAAGTAGGGTTCTGCTCTTCTTGGCGAAGTCGAGCGTTATCAGCTGCCATCTGGCGACGCTGCTCCGCAACGAGCTTCCTCGCGCGCTCCTCACTCAAAGGACGAGGGGCAGGCAAACCCTTAAATTGTGATGATTTTGTTGTCATGGGGCATGTCTCCTTTCACAGGAATCCCATCCTAGCGAGCTAGAAAGTTCTTCCTGTAACCCTCACTATACAGTCCCAAAATGAAATTCAAAGGAAATTTTTTACTGTGAATCTTCGGTGGCAGGCTGATCTTCGATGACCTGCATGTTTTCCAGAGTCTGGCGCACCTCAAGAACCAGTTCGTGTTCCTCGTTGGAGAGATGTTTAGGTTTGTTGTTGGCAAAATGCTGGATTACTGCTTGCGCGAAAGCAACCTCAAACTGATTTTCGTTGTCGGCTGCCCTCTCAACTGCCCATTGCAAATGGTCACGAAAATTACTACTAGCGGCTTCCTTCTCACGCGAGCGGTTAGTGATGTGCATGGCCGTAATAGTTCCAGCAGCAGCGAACAATGCTACCCAACCAGAGGTGTTACGTGACACATCACCTATGACGGACCACTGATGAGAATCAAAGGGAGCGATCAAAACTATAAGGAGTATTGCTATTACAAGCAGAATAAATACAAGAAGCACTAACGCCACAAAATATAGTACTGAAACGATTTTGACCCAAAGTGGAGTAACAGAATTATTTGAATTATTAGCCATGCATAGTTTTCTTTCTCATTAGCAACCCTCGTAAGGATATCAGTACCATGTCCACTCGCAGAGCTGACGGTGAGGGCACCAAACCCTACAAACGCAAAGACGGCCGCTGGCAAATCACCGCCTCAACCACAGCCACCACCACCGGACGCCCCGTCCGCAAATCATTCACAGGCAAAACCGCAGCCGAAGCACGCGCTAAACACCGAGCCTGGAAAAAGAACCTCGACAACGGGCTACTCGAAAACCCAGAAAAAACAACCCTAGCCACCTGGATAAACCACTGGCTAGAAACCATCGCCAAAAACGAAGTCTCCGACCGCTCCTGGCGCGACTACAAACAACAACTCGGACGCTGGGTGCTCACCCAGCCCGTAGCCGGCCAAGAGCTTCACAAAGTCACAGCCCTACATATCGAACGCGTCCTACAAAACATGCGCGAAGCTGGCAGGAGCGAATCCACCGTCCTCAAGGTCTACCGTGTCCTCTCCAAATGCCTCAAAGACGCCGTGCACCGCGACCTCATACCCCGCAACCCTATCGAGCGCATCAAACCACCACGCCCGGCAGCCTTCGAACCCACTGTCATGACCCCAGCCCAAGCTAAGGCGCTCATATCCACGCTCCGCTTCAACGACCAGTGGGGGCCATCCTTTACCGTAGCCCTCGCCCTCGGCCTACGCCAAGGCGAAAGGCTCGGGCTGTGCTGGGACGACGTCAACCTAGACGAAGGGTTACTGTATGTGCGTCGCTCCCTCGCCGCTCGTACCTGGTGGAGGGTTCACCATGAAAAGCCCTAAGACCGCCTCGGGGGTGCGTACTATTGCTCTACCGGCCGAGCTTATTCGCGTTTTTCGGCATCAGCGGGTGCTGCAAGCAAAGTGGAGGCTCGAGCAGGGGCCAGCCTGGGTAGGGGCGTATGACGTTGAGGGGAAGTCGTGGGACCTGGTCTTTACTACACAGCAGGGTAAACAGATCATGCCAGCCTACGACCGGAAACACTGGAAGCAGATAACTGGGGAGATGGGTTTGGATATGCGTGTCCATGACGCCAGGCATACTGCGGCGACCACTCTCCTCGCGCTCGGGGTGAACCCGAGGGTGACTATGCAGATGATGGGCTGGTCGTCGGCGACCATGCTCAACCGGTATCAACATGTTCTGGAGGAGATGGAGCGGGACGTTGCGGTACAGGTGAACGCTGCTTTATTCGGTTAGTTTTGCACGTAGTTCCGCACGTAGTTGAAAAAAACGTAATGCCACCACCCGACACGAAAACTGGTGTAAAAACCCCGGAATCGCGCGAAAAGTCATGACCGGTCACGACCCGCCACGAAACCCCGGAAAACTCAAAATACGGTTCTTAGGAGTGTGGGTTCGAGTCCCACCTTGGGCACCATTCAACGCTTAGCTTGAGCGTTACAAACCCTCTCTTGTTGACAAGAGAGGGTTTTTTGTTGACAAGGTATTCCTCACATGCCAATTTCAAATTCCACTGTCCCCTTGGCGATACGCTAATCCGTGACCTCAAAATCTAGATGTTATATGTTGAAATATCCCAGATATTTTTCAAGAATTGGTTGTATCCTTAGAGCCCCGATACATAATCTACGAACGAACGCACATGAAACTCAAAATTCTTCCGTTGCTCATAGCTTCCTCCACGCTGTTGTTGAGTTCCTGCGCCGATTCCGCGCCCAAAGATGCCAAAACCCAAGCTGTCGACGAAGCCAGCGCCATCTTTGAGCAACAGATTGTGGATCCCATGAACAAGGCGCTGTACAACGATTTCACCAACGAGCAGCTGGATCAGCTGATCACCAAAGACAATATAGATACAGCATTCGCCAGTTTCATTTATGGGTTCATGGAGATTGGAAAAGCAGCGGCTGACGACGGGCAAAAACCTTTAGGATTGATGAAAGGAACTGTTTACAAAGACAGCCGAAGCCAAAATGCTCCCGAATTCTACAAAGGTGACGACAATACGGACGCCTTCAAAATGTACGCATGTGTTGATATTTCCGAGATGAAATACGGGGATCAATCATTTTTGGACTACACCGGAAAAGCCCAAGAAGGATATACCGCCTACGATTTTTACGTCATTGATGTCACCAGAAATAACAAAGGCGAATACAAACTCACCTATGCCAATGCTGAAGACGAGGGCATGGTCGATCGTTGTTAGTGATTCTCTCAGACACCACCAGGTAAAAAGGACTCGCTCCCCCAACGGGAACGAGTCCTTTTTATTTCTGATTCACAATCAAAAAAGATTAGCCGTGAATGTTCTGGTCATCCAACCAGGGTCCTAGCTTCTCACGCTCTTCAGGGAGCACCGCACCGGCGTCGTCCATATCTCCAACGCGGTGAACCTTCAATAGGTTGGTTGAACCGGCTACTCCGGGAGGTGAACCTGCAGCCATTACAATCAACTTACCGGGCTCGGATAACTTATTAGCCAACAGGTAGCGATCAACCAAAGCGGTCATCTCATCCGTATTCCCTACGCTACTTGCCTGAACGGTTTGTACGCCCCACAGCAAAGCAAGGAATGCGCGAACCTTGGGATCCGGGGTGAACGCAATGACCGGTTTTGCGGGACGCAAACGAGCCAGACGTCGAGCGGTATCACCTGACTGTGTAAAGGTGGTAATGAAATCGGTATCGAGCTGATCTGCAACGTTTACAGCCGCGCGGGTGATTGCGCCACCGCGAGTCTTCGGAGCAGTTCCCAACGGGGGTACACGGTACAGACCGCGCTCTTCGGTAGCCGCAATAATGCGCCCCATCGTCTGAATGGTGATAATGGGGTACTTACCCACTGAAGTCTCGCCAGAAAGCATCACAGCATCTGCGCCATCGAGGATGGCGTTTGCGCAGTCAGATGCCTCAGCGCGAGTAGGTGTGGGGTTATTTATCATAGTTTCCAGAACCTGGGTAGCCACAATCACGGGCTTAGCCCAACGGCGAGCAAGTTCAATGGCGCGTTTCTGCACCAGAGGAACTTCTTCCAGAGGATATTCAACACCGAGATCGCCACGAGCAACCATGATGCCGTCGAATTTATCCACAATATCCTGCAAGTTTTCAACTGCCTGGGGCTTCTCGATCTTTGCAATGACGGGAAGCTTGACGCCTTCTTCTTCCATGATTTCGTGAACGCGAATGATGTCGTTCCCAGAACGCACGAAAGAGAGCGCAATAATGTCTACGCCAAGCTTCAGAGCGAAGCGAAGATCAATTTCGTCTTTAGGAGTAAGCGCAGGGATAGAAACTGCAACACCCGGTAGGTTAATACCCTTGTTGTTGGAAACAGGACCGCCAACGACGACGCGGGTAGTGACGGTGCGCTCGTCTACTTCTACAGCCTGCAGGCGGATTTTGCCGTCATCAATGAGCAGAGTATCGCCGGGCCTCACGTCGCCGGGCAACCCCTTGTAGGTAGTTCCACAGATCTCTTTGTTACCTGCAACATCATCAATGGTGATTTTGAAGGTGTCACCGGGCTCAAGAATTTCCGCACCGTTTTCAAATGTTTCCAGACGAATCTTAGGCCCCTGCAAGTCAGCAAGAATTGCGACGTTGCGGCCGAGCTTCTGGCTCTGCTCGCGCAGGTTAGTGTAGGACTCCGTATGAACATTGTGCGTGCCGTGGCTCATGTTCAAACGAGCTACGTTCATGCCAGCTTCAATCGCTGCTGCAAGTTTTTCGGAGGAAGATATTGCCGGACCAATAGTACATACAATTTTTGCGCGTCTCATGTGTTAAACCTTAGTCAGTTCAGTAGTCGTAATAATAGGGGCATGGGGAAGGTGAGCATATGTGCAATCTGAACTTTCCGTGGGAAACTTCCCAACAGTTCACACATTATCACTTCAAAACCCAACTCAACATTCCCTATTATACGTGGTGTTCTGTGGGATTGTTCAAGAAAATCACCATCCAGTCCGTCAATTTCTCCATCTAACCCACAAAAACTCACATTAGCTCCGTAATGGTTTCTTCCCCGTCGTTTCTGTTCTATCCTGGCAGGTAAACAAACATTTTTAGTCAGAAAAATATGACTAAAACTTTGCAAGCAAGGACATAACTGTGACATCAAAAAACGTAGTAATTCTCTACGGTTCAAACTACGGATTCACCGAACGCTACTCTCGGTGGATTGCAGAAGATTTGCGGGAACTGGAGACCCAACCCACCGTGATTCTCTCCCCCATTGCCGAGGCTACCGATGAGCTCATTGAATCCGCCGACGTCCTCATCGTAGGCGCAAGCTACCTGGGTGGTTTCCTCACCGGGGCACCCACTTTGCGCAAGCGCCGCGAAGCAATGGCTAAAGTTTCGCACCGGGTTTTCTTCACCGTGTGCTTCAACGGGCTTGCAGTATATCCACGCGAATACCTCGATAACCGTGTGCTCAAGAGCTACAAAGAAGAGATTGCAGGCGGCCGCCCCGCATTCCACTTCCGTGGTGGTCTAGACCTTTCCCAGATGACACGAACCCACAAGACTGTTCTAGCTGGCGTGCGTACCGCATACAAGCTCAAGCCCCACGCCAACGAATATGACAAGCAGATGGTGGAATCATTCGACAACGGCGGCGGTGATTACACCAACCGCGAAGACACCAAGCCGCTGGTAGCCACCGTGGCGGAGATGCTCCAAAAATAAGGGGATTTTCTACTCTTAACAAAGTGCTCCTCCTACTCAACGAGTAGGAGGAGCACTTTCTTATTGGACTGCTTGAGTGGACAGGACTCTTACTTTTTGCCCGCTACATTGTGCTCATAGCGGTAAATAAAAGCCGCCATTGCATCACGCTTGATGGGATCAGCGGGGCGGTAGGTGCCGTCGTCCCAACCTGTAGAAATACCCTTAGAATGCATCCAGGAGATTTCTTTATAGAATGCTCCACCGGGCTGAACATCAGAGAATTCAGCGCTACGAGGTGCTACATAGTGAGGGGAACCTGCTACGCGATAGAAGAATGCTGCCATCGCTGCACGTTCTACAGGAGCTTCGGGGCGGAAAGTACCGTCTGCCCAGCCGGTAGTAATCCCCTGCTCTGCCATCCATGAAATTTCCTTATAGAAGGGATGTGTGGTGGAAACATCAGAGAACTTGGACTGAGCTGGCGCGTTGTACTCAGGTTCACCCGCCATGCGGTAGAAAAAAGCAGCCATTGCCCCGCGGGAGATGTTGTCATGCGGACGGAAGGTGCCGTCATCCCACCCCTGAGTAATACCGGACTGAGCCAGCCACATGATTTCAGAATAGAAGGGTGAGTTTCCCGGGACGTCGGTAAACGAAATGGGAGCATCCGCGCGCAAGTTGAAACCCACGACCTTTGGATCGTGATCGGAGGAACGGTAGGCGTTGGGCTGGTAGAAGTTTGTAGCGTTGTAGTTATAGCGGCTGTATTCAAAAGCAATGGATTCTACGGAGTTGATGTTCCAAACATCTGCCCCGGTCACCTGTTTGAACATAGAGGGAGAAGCCAACACGTGGTCCAGGCTGCCCTGGCGTCCGCCATAAACATAAGAGTAACCGGCGTCGAATTGATCACCAATGTTAATGTATCCAGCATCTGCCAGAATCTTCATAGGATCTTCTTTTGAGTAAGAGTTGAAGTCACCGAGCAGAACAACGTTGTCTGTTTTATTTTCTTTTTTCTCCTGGTCCGCAAAAGCTACCAGAGCTTGTGCCTGCTTCTTGCGATCGGCGTTGGAGGCGCCTTGACCATCGCCCTGATCGGCATTTACGCCAGAACCTGAGCCCTTAGACTTGAAATGGTTGACGATGGCTACGAATTCATCGCCTTTAACCTTTGATCCAACAGGTTCGAAGGTTTGCGCTAGCGGTTTACGGGCATTATTGAATGCATCCGAATCAAGCAAGATTTCAGAATCACCTTGAGGTTGAACCTGGTCATCTTGATAGATGAAAGCGGTGCGAATGACATCTTCTTGACCAGGGAGCGCCTCCGGTGAAGGAACTGCCTTCCACCGCTCAAATCCGGCATCATCATTCAGCGCTGCCACCAAGGTGTTCAATGCTTCGTCGCGGTTCTTGCCGAATGCCGCTGAGTTCTCGATTTCTTCTAGGGAGAGAATAGAGGTGTTCATGGTGTTGATGGCGGCGACGATTTTGTCTTGTTGGCGCTTGAGGTTTTCATCGTTGGCAGCACCGCGCGCATCACAGCCGCTATTGACCGTAATGGGGTTCTTGGCGCGGTCAGTGTAGAACGTGCAACCGGTGAGTTCATCGCCGGTGGTGGAGAAATAGTTGAGCACGTTGAAGCTGGCGATAGTGTAATCCCCACCCACCTTTTCAGGGGCTGCAGTGCGGGTGTTGGTGAACGTTGCGGGAATTGTGGCGGGATTGCTGGCACCGGTGATGGGCTCGGTAGGGTTCAAGCGCCACTCATCGAAGCTATACAGCAACACCGTGGGTTGAGTGAACGTGACTGCCGAACCAACGCGCACGGGGTTCTGCTCAGAAAGATAAGGTAGCGGGATATCTTTGCCACCTCGGGTGTAATCAACGGTAGCGCCGTCGTCCACAATGAAATCTTTTTCGGCGTTAGCTGCCTCGTATGCTTTGGCGGCTTCGCCAGGAGCGACGACGTCGGTGGCAGTGCGCAATGGTGAGGTGCCGTTGGTCAGCTTGATTTCGCCGTAGCGGTTTGTGTTGTAGTTATCGGTCACCGTAATATTACCGGTGGGCTGGAGCAACATGCTCTCCAGTTCTTCGCGCCCTGCCGAGGTGTCAGGGAAAGCACCCTTATAGGGTTGCACGGGGATAATACGGGTGGGAACCTGGCGCATTTTGCCTTGGGCAACAGTCATCTGGGTTAGACCGTGGTATTCGGAAATGGTGCCGGTAACTTCTACGTAGTCTCCGATATGTACCGATCCGACGGTGTCCGGTGAATAGATGAAGAGACCATCTGAGATACCCGGAGTGGGGTCGTTCTCTCCCCCGGTTCCTGCGGTTTGAATGGTGTAACCGCGTAGCCCGCCCTCAGCATAGACTGCGGTGACTTGACCGCTGGTGGTCACTGTTTTATTGACCAATGGAGAGGTATCTGCGGTGCCCTGGATGTCCGCAATGCTGGTGATTTCAGCGGCTGATGCAGCGGTGGTGGACGACGCCGCAGTCGGAACGACGACGACGAATGCGGCGGTGGCGACCGAAAGCGATGCCGCTAGCTTTCGGGAAGTTGAAGCTGAGCTCACGAGAGAATCCTTAGCGAAAATATACGTGGTGTGGATTGAGCCAGTGTGAAGGGGCTCTCTCAAAAGTTTAAATTCAGCTTGATGTTTTCCGGCAGATTCAACGGTGAATGTTGGGTTAAGAATCGATGGCGGTTCTAGTCTTTAGCGTTCTTTTCGCTCCCATTACTACCCCTGTGGTATGAATTTTATTCACTGAAAGTTAGTTGTCGCGGCTAGAAATATTCTCGGAATTTTTCTCTTGCCTGCGTAATGAGAAATAGATATAAATTGCCAAGGGTGCCCAATAAGGGCGAAAAAGCGGGTAAGTCCCTTAGAAACTTACCCGCTTTTCAACCACTTAGAAATAACTAAACCCGCACAGATACCTGCTGTTCGCCGTCTAGCTGAACCTTCCGGCGTCCCCGAGCACCTGCAATCAGAAACCCGACTAGACCCAGCAGAATCAGGAACCCTGAAGTCCAAATGTGGATGCGCAGTCCCCACAGCATTTCTGAGTGGTCAATGCGCAAAAAGACCTCAATCATGAACCTGCCGATTCCATACCACAGCACATAAAGCCAAAAAGTCTGCCCCAGCTTCAGAGCAGCTTTTCGCCCCAGCACTATCAGCAAGATAGCACCCAGCAGATTCCATACCGACTCATAGAGAAAAGTAGGGTGAAAGAGAGTTTCTGCAGGATACTGCGAGGGAAAATTCGCCGACCTCGGATCGATTTCTAGTCCCCAGGGCAGCGTGGTTGGTTTACCGAAAAGTTCCTGGTTGAACCAGTTGCCCCAACGACCGCATGCCTGTGCAAGCAAGATACCCGGCGCGGCGGCGTCGGCAAATTTGGCCAACGAAACCCCGTAGCGTTTGCAGGCAATCCAAGCACCCAAAGCACCGACTGAGATGGCGCCCATAATGCCGATGCCACCCTCCCAGATTTTTGCCCAGCCCCAGGGGTCAACCCCGGGTCCAAAGTAGCTTTGGGGGTCAGTAATAAGCACGTGATAGGCGCGCGCACCTACTATGCCAAAAGGGATAGCCCACAGAGCAATATCCCACACGTTATCGGAGTTCTCCCCCTTGCGCGTCCACCGCACGCTCGTGAGCCAAAGGCACACGGCAATACCCGTCAAGATACACAGTGCATAAATGTGTACGGTGAACGGCCCCACGGGGAACGAACTAACAGAGGGTGAAGGAATAGAGGCAAGAATCAGTGAATCAGAGGAACTATGGAGCACTACTGACGCCCCGCTAGTTCGCGCGCGAGCTGACCCACTGCCTCGGGCCCGCCGGACTGCAATGCCTTGACCAAGGCAGTACCCACAATCACACCGTCGGCATAGGCACCGATTTCTTCTACATGCTCGCGCTTAGAAACACCCAAGCCAACGCACACATTAGGAGCGCCAGCCGAGCGGAGATTCTCCACCAGGGAGTGCGCGGCGTTATTGACCGACGAGCGAGCGCCCGTCACGCCCATCACCGACACTGCATAGACGAAGCCGGAGGATGCCTCAGAAATCATGTGCAAACGTTCCGTTGAGCTGGAAATAGCCGCCAAAAAGATACGGTCAAGACCGTATTTTTCCGATACTTCAAACCACTCTGATGCCTCGTTGGGAACCAAATCCGGGGTAATGAAACCAGAGCCACCAGCTTCAGAAAATTCGCGGGCAAATTCATCGACGCCAAAACGCAGAATGGGGTTCCAGTAGGTCATGACGGTAACAACGGCATCGCACGCTGCGGTAATCTCTCGTGTGGCTCGGAAGGTATCGGTAAGGCGGAAGCCGTTCTCGATGGCTTCTTCTGTTGCCTTCTGAATGACGGGACCATCCATTACAGGGTCAGAATAAGGAATACCCAGTTCAATGATATCTGCACCGTTTTTGCCCAGTTCAATAGCAGCAGCAATCGATTCTTCCACGCTGGGATAACCCACGGGCAAATACCCGACCAAAGCGGGGCGCCCCTCAGCCTTGCACTGAGCGATTTTTGCCGCCAGCTTTGAGTCGGTGTTGGGTGCGGGGAACGATTTATTCAGCACAGAATACTTAGCTGCGCCAGAAATTGCATCCTGATAAGTCATTACTTCTGCTCGCTTTTCTGCGCTTTGCGCTCGTTAGTTGCCTCAGTGTTACCGGTGGTCAAAGATGAGCTAGGGATTGCCTTGCCCAACTTGAACCATTCCAGAGCCGTTCCCATGTCTTTATCGCCACGGCCAGAGAGGCAGACGATCATGATTTTCTCGCGAGCGCCCTCGGGGTCTTCTTTCGCCCATTCGTTGGCAACGCGCAGAGCACCTGCCAGCGCGTGGGCAGATTCGATGGCGGGAATAATGCCTTCGGTCTGGCAGAGCAGGCGGAGGGCGTCCATGGCTTCGGCGTCGGTAACCGGCTGGTAGCTGACGCGTCCGATGTCGTTCAGGTAGGAGTGCTCGGGACCAACGCCGGGGTAATCCAAACCTGCGGAAATGGAGTGAGATTCGATGATTTGACCGTCTTCATTTTGCATCAGGTAGGTTACTGCGCCGTGCAGGACACCGGGGCGGCCCAGGTTGATGGTTGCGGCGTGGCGAGGGGTATCGATACCGTCTCCGCCTGCTTCGAAGCCAAAGATTTGGACGTCGCGGTCGTCGAGGAAAGCATGGAACATGCCGATGGCGTTGGAGCCGCCACCGACACAGGCTGCGATGCCGTCGGGTAGTTTGCCGGTGAGTTCTTGGATTTGCTCGCGGGCTTCGGTACCAATGGCGTCATGGAAGAAGCGCACCATGGCGGGGAAAGGATGCGCCCCGGCAGCAGTTCCTAGCAGGTAGTGAGTGTTTTCCACGTTGGCTACCCAGTCACGCAAAGCTTCGTTAATGGCGTCTTTGAGGGTACGAGATCCGGTTTGAACCGCAATCACGGTTGCCCCCAGAAGCTGCATACGCGCAACGTTCAGAGCCTGACGTTCGGTGTCTTCCTCCCCCATGTACACCACGCATTCCATGCCAAAGAGCGCTGCGGCGGTTGCGGTTGCCACACCGTGCTGGCCGGCACCGGTTTCAGCAATCAAGCGGGTCTTGCCCATGCGCTTTGCCAAAAGCGCCTGACCAATCACGTTGTTAATCTTGTGCGAGCCGGTGTGGTTGAGGTCCTCACGTTTGAGGAAGAAACGGACTCCCCCGGCATGTTCTGAGAATCGAGGTGCCTCGGTTAGCAAAGAAGGACGGTTGGAATATTCGCGGGAGAGGCGCTGAAATTCTTCCATGAACTCAGTGTCTTCCTTCGCTTTGTTGAAGGTTTCCTCTAGTTCTTCCATCGCTGCCATCAATGATTCGGGCATCCACTGACCACCGTACTTGCCGAAGTAAGGGCCAGGCGCGTTCTTCAGCGAATCGGATTCTTGGGGGTTCAAAAAGGCATCTGCCAGTTGTTCGGACATCTCTTATTCCTTTGCCTTAGTTCTTTAGATGGTTCAAAAATTCGTGACGGGCGCGTTGACCTGTCTCGCGGAATAGCTGGACTGTTTCGGTAGGTTCGCCAGATTGCACCAAAGCTTCACCGACCAAAATAGCTTGGGCGCCGTGGGAGGCGTAGTCGGCTACCTCCTGTGCAGAGAGCACTCCTGATTCGGCGATGGTGACGGCATCTTCAGGCAGGAGCTGGGCAAGCTTTTCAAAGTTCGAATTATCGACCTCTAGGGTTTTCAGGTTACGCACGTTGACTCCCACGATGCGAGCACCTACCGCTTTTGCCCGTTCGATTTCCTCCGGGGTATGGGTTTCTACCAGGGCGCTCATGCCCAATTCGTGGGTGAGGTCAAGAAAACGCTGGAGGGTCTCATCATCGAGCGCCGCCACAATCAGCAGAACCAAATCGGCGCCATATGCCCGCGCCTCATAAATTTGGTACTCATCCACGGTGAAATCTTTGCGCAGTACGGGGATGGAAACTCGTTCGCGAACTGCTTTGAGATCAGCTAGCGACCCCTTGAATCGACGTTGTTCAGTCAGCACGGAGATTGCTGCAGCTCCACCCGCTTCGTAGGCGGCAGCAAGATCGGCAGGGTCAGGAATATCAGAAAGCGCACCTTTAGAAGGCGATGATCGCTTGACTTCTGAAATCACCTCAAGGGTATCTTCCGAAGCCCCGCGCAGAGCCGCCAGCGCATCAAGTGCCGCAGGAGCGTGCGCAGCTTTTTCCTTCATTTCTTCCAGCGGTACCTGAGCTTTACGCTCGTCCATATCTTGACGAACACCCACAATAATGTCGTCTAAAACTGTTGTCATCTTGCTACCAACTCCTTATCACCTATTAAAAAAGCGCCCCGCTACGATGCGAGGCGCCCACCATCAATTCACCCGGATGGTTTAGTGATGCTTGTATTTGGTCTTCGAACCGCCCTGGCCGTAACCAGCTGCGCGAAGTACGATGCCAACGATAACGCCAACAACCATCACTACTGCACCTGCAATAACAACTGGCCAATGGAAAGTATCAAAACCGACAGCTGCAATGATAGCGCCAATAACGGTAATAGAAACAAGGGCCCATGCCGCTACGGTGTTACCGTGGTTAGGGTAGGGAACCTCGGGAGTGAGCGTCAGCTGCTTCTCTGCCATGTTTTCTCCTTGAACGTATGTGACCCGCGAAACGTGTGAAAGTATTCTGCGGAGAGTTCTTCTTAATGATTCTAGGTGAAAATTTAGAACTCGTGTTCATTGAGTCCATATGTTGCCCCATTTGATGCAACTTTTCACTGTGTAAGGGTTCTTATACGCGAGCTGTGGGATCTTCTCCTGCGGAGAACGAATCCCAGGTGTCGATTTCGTCGAGGTCTTCATGTTCGGTGCGGACAGCACGCTCGTATTTACGACGCACGGGCCAGGATCGGGACACATAGGCGGTCCACAGGGCGTTGATGAAAAGGACTACCGCCATACAAAGTGCAAGCCAGGGCCAGAACGTCACCGTGAAGTCGCTGCTGGAATCTGCCATACCGGTAGCGTTGCCCACCTCTGTGAGGGTTGCTGAGCCAGGATCCTGCGCTACCGAGAAAATGGATAGAATCATACCCAATCCAGCCAGCGCCATAATGGCACTGATTGCCCACCGTAGCTTGGGCCCTGCAATCCGGATAGCAACTGAGGCAGCTAGCGATACCAAGGCTAACGAACTTACCGCCGGGGCGGCGTCAGATCCAGCAACTTCAATAGTGGGTGAGCTCAGAGTATTCTTTACGTGAACGATGACCCAGGTGGGCAACGTGGTCCCAAAAGCAATGGCGGCAGCGCCCAGGGAAATCAGCATCACTGTTCCAGGGCGTGTCATAGATGAAGACAATTAGCTCTCCTTCGAAAGGCGGTTGAGAGAGGTATCTAGGGGTTCTAGCCCCGAAGCGGTGAGCACTGCTCGCAGAGGTGCAGCCGATTTATTGACGGTTTCCAGTGCTTCTGAAGCAGGGTCAGAATCCATCACGATACCGGCGCCCGCTTGTACATACGCTTTATTTCCTTTGAGGAGCGCGGTGCGTATAGCAATGGCCATATCCATGTTTCCCGCAAAATCAAAATAGCCGCACACTCCCCCGTAAATACCGCGTGCTACTGGCTCATATTCGTCCAGAAGTTGCATGGCACGAGGTTTAGGAGCCCCCGAAAGCGTACCAGCAGGGAAAGCCACCCTGAGCACATCATAGGCAGACATCCCCTCACGCAGGGAAGCGGTGACGGTCGAAGAGATATGCATGATGTGGCTAAAACGTTCAATCTCCATGAACTGCGAAACGCTCACCGTACCGGGTACAGCAATACGGGAAATATCGTTACGCGCCAAATCGATGAGCATCAGGTGCTCAGAACGTTCTTTTTCATCTGCCAGCAATTCCTCAGCCAATGCCCGGTCGTGGACGTCGTCGACCCCTCGCGGGCGCGAACCAGCAATGGGGTGAGTGGTTGCTACACCGTCTTTGAGCGTCACTAACGCTTCAGGAGACGACCCCACAATATGGAAGGGCTCTTCCTGATGGTCCTCTAAATTGAACAGGTACATATAAGGTGAGGGGTTGCTTTGGCGCAGAATCCGATAAACATCCAACGCTTTCGCTTTGTTCTCAGCCTCAAAACGACGGGACACCACAATTTGGAAGACATCGCCATCAAGAATATTTTTCTTCGACTTATCTATAGCGGCTAAAAAGCCTTGCTCGTCCCAGCTATGAACAACCTCAGTCCGGGTTTTCTCTTCCACAGAGTCAGTGTCGTGCAAAGTCGAAACGGTAGTAGTTGCCAGAGGACTCGCTAGTTTCTCCAGCATCGCTTCGATACGCTCGACGGCGTCTGCGTAAGCTTCATCAACGTTGGAATCGGTGCCGTTGAAATTCACCGCGTTGGCAACTAAAGTCACGGTGCCATCAGCGTTATCGTGAATCGCCATATCGCTCACGAGATTGAGCGCAAACTCAGGCAGGTTAACATCGTCCTGGGGCCTGTGAGGTAGTTTCTCCCAGTGGCGGGCAACATCCCAGCCCAAATAACCGACTAAACCGCTAGTCAGCGGCGGTAAGCCCTCAAATTTTTCCGTATGCAAGATTTCCAATGTCTTGCGAATGGCTTCCACCGGATCACCATCTACCGGTGCCCCTGCAGGAGTTTCTCCTTGCCAGAGCACTTCACCCTCGCGAGTCGTTAGAGTAGCCCGGGAGCTAGCCCCAATGAAAGAATACCGGGACCACCTGGCATCCTCCGCCGCAGATTCCAGCAAAAAAGTACCGGCAGGTGCCCACCCCTCTCGCTCAACGAGCGCCCGATAAATCCCAATAGGAGTGAGCGAATCCGCCAAAATGGTGGTGTGTACGGGAATAACCCTGCGGGTCCGCGCAAGTTCGCGAAATTCTTCGAGATCAAGCGAAATGTTGCCTAAATCCTGCACAGTGAAAAGTCCTTAGAAAAACGTGCTTTGCATGCCATCTTAGTCGATAGGTCACAATACCTCGGCGGCAAAGGAATCCCGTGATTTTACTCTGAAGGTTCGACCGGGCGGTTGCCGACGGCGGCGGGCAGCTCTCCCCCTGCTTCAAAACAGGTCCTGGAACCGGTATGGCAGGCGGCTCCTACCTGATCGACCTGAATAAGCAGGGCGTCGCCGTCGCAATCTAGCTGTACCTTCTTCACAAACTGAAAATGCCCTGAAGTATCGCCCTTACACCAAAATTCCTGCCGCGAACGAGACCAAAAAGTAACCCGCCCTTCAGCCAACGTCCGCCGCAATGCTTCGTCGTTCATCCACCCCAGCATAAGAACTTCTGCGGTGTCATGCTGCTGAATAATTGCAGCAAACAATCCGTTCTCATCCCGTTTGAGCCGAGCGGCAATGTGAGGGTCGAGATCTCTAGATTCAGAAAGTTTTTCGCTCATTTTCATCCTTCAGATGTTCAGGCGGGCGGGAAACAGTGAAAGAATCATTATATGACTCAGCAAACACTAACCCCAGCCCAAATCATCCGCGAAGAACGCACCGCCTTGGTTCAGACACTGCGCCAAGCACAGCCGACCGACCCCACCCTGTGTGAAGGCTGGCAGTGCCGCCACCTGCTGGCACACCTCGTGCTGCGCGAAACCGAATTCCTAACCGCCGCAGGAATCGTGGTGCCGTTCCTCAGTGAGCGCACTACCAGGGTGACCAACTATCGCGCAGATAGCCTGATTGAGCGAGAAGCCTACGATCGTGCACTCGACCGCTTTGAAAATCTCGACGGCTACCTCAAAATGCGCAAACTCGCCACCAAGGTAGACCGCAAACTCAACCTCATCGAATACTTTGTGCATATCGAAGACGTACGCCGTGCGCGTCCTGAGCGGAAAGCCCGCGTATTGAACCACGAAACTCAGCAGGCTATCTGGGAGGATGTGCGCTCGCGCGCCAAGATGATGGCGGCAAAGAACTTCCCACACGGTCTGATTGTGGAAGCCCCCGGCTTTGTCGATGGATACTTTACAGTGATTGAGCCGAAGGAAAACATCCCTGCAACAATTCTCACCGGTGAGCCGGGTGAATTGGCGTTGTACCTCTTCGGACGTGAAGACCACGCAAAGGTAGAACTTTCCTAACTCACATATTGAGGCAGTTTGTACCAGATGATGTGCACTGTACCGGGGAAAATTCTGGTACGGTGCACGCCATCTGGTACAAACGGTTCAAGCACTAGTCAGCAACTTTGAGTTCTGTAAAAATCGCCCGATGGTCTCCATTGTCTAAGGCAATAGTTTCAAATCGTTCTACAGAAATTCCTGAGCTCACCAGAATATGATCGATGGGTGCTGATGCTGCCGACGGCCACGACGTCGGCCAAGTGCCCCGCTCCTGCCGGGCAAGCTGTGCGGCGTCATGAAGGTTTTCCAGGTCAGCCATTTCCCCGTGTCTCATCGTGGCGTTGAAGTCTCCTACCACGATGGTGGACTGGGTATCATTTATCTGCCGGTCGAACTCGCCCACGAGCCCTAAATCATTACGCCAATTACTCATCAGCGCAGGTAAAGGCGGCGCGGTATGCACGCCCAGAATGGTCAGTGGATTCGCTGTTTTAGACTCTAGACGAACGCTGCCAAAGGACAGTGGAATACCGGGCTTTTGCTCGAAATTCCCTGCGGATGAACGCACAAAAATTGTAGTGGGGGCTACCGCCTCAGAATACAATCCACCAAAATCTTGAGTCCGCGGTTCAAACAGGGTTCCAGTAAGGCCAGCTCCTTGGGTCGCAGTGGAGACGGTGGAAACGCCACCTTCTGGAAAAACATAGACATCTGCGTGAAAGGCATCATCAAGGTGGCGAAGGTTCTCGGCATTGACGGTGTCCTGGCTATTAAACGAAACAATTTTAAGTGTTCTAGTCGATACCATATCGGCGGCAGCAACCTGCCCGCTCGTCCCTTGAGGAAATGCCACCAGATAGACACCCAACCCCGCCCACACCAGCAAAAAGATAAAACCCCACGTCAGTTTTTTAGAATTGTCTTCTGGACGCCGGATACATATTTGCGCCAAAACTATGCAAGCCACCATGACCAAAAGTACAAGACCTGCGATGCGACTGAAAGCCAGTACTTGGGCAAACCCAAGCCGGACGCTCATCCACCGCGAGAACCCAAGCGCCGGGCACAGCACAACCACCGCTACTGCCGCTGTAATCAACCAGAGTAAAACCCTAATAAGGGTTTTCCGCTGCCGGGAGCGGTGCTTCTTAACGAACCTCGAACCCAGCTGCACGGATGGCATCTTTCACCTCAGCAATGGACACTTCCCCGAAGTGGAAGATAGACGCCGCCAGCACCGCATCAGCTCCTGCCTCAATAGCAGCAGGAAAATGCTCAGGTGCACCTGCCCCGCCGGAAGCAATCAGCGGTAGAGACGCCGCGGCGCGGACAGCGCGAATCATCTCCACATCAAAACCGGCTTTGGTGCCATCAGCGTCGATAGAATTCAGCAATATCTCGCCCACCCCGCGTTTCTGCGCTTCTTCCACCCATTCAACGGCATCTAATCCTGCAGAATTTCTTCCACCATGGGTAGTAACTTCAAAGCCTGAAGGCATCTGTGCATTACGCCGAGCATCCACCGATAGCACCAAAACCTGTGAACCGAAACGCTCCACGATTTCGTTGATCACATCGGGCCGGGCGATAGCAGCTGTGTTGATAGATGCTTTGTCGGCACCGGTGCGAAGTAGCTGAGCGACATCGTCAGCTGTTCGCACTCCACCACCGACGGTCAGCGGAATAAAGACCGTTTCGGCAGTTTGAGCTACTACATCAAAAGTAGTTTCACGGTCAGTGCTAGAAGCAGTGACGTCGAGAAAGGTCAGCTCATCTGCCCCCGCCTCGTTGTATTTCTTCCCCAGTTCTACCGGGTCCCCGGCGTCACGCAATCCCTCGAAATTTACACCTTTGACTACTCGTCCGTTATCGACGTCCAAACAGGGAATAACACGAATTGCAACACCCATGATGACTCCTAAAGTCGAGCAGCTTGAATGGGCGAGACCAAGATAGCGCGAGCGCCAATCTCGTAGAGATCGTCCATAATTTTGTTGACGGCAGTTCGCAGAACCATGGAGCGAACAGCCACCCAGCCGTCGCGTTCCAGCGGCGAAATGGTAGGCGCTTCGAGCCCAGGAGTAATGGCGGTAGCGCGGGGCAGTAAAGCCTGCTCGATGTCGTAGTCCATCAGGACATACTGGCGGGCAATCAAAACGCCACGCAGGCGGCGTGCCAACTTATCTAATCCGCTCGTATCTTCAACACCAGCGCGTTTGATGAGCAAAGCCTCGCTCTTCATCAGAGCTTCCCCAAAGGGTTCTAGCCCCGCAGCACGCATAGTATTGCCGGTTTCTACGACGTCGGCGATGGCGTCGGCTACTCCCAGTCGGATGGAGGATTCGATGGCGCCATCCAAACGAGTCACTGCGGCATCAATGTTATTTTTCTGCAGATAACGACGCACCAGCTTGGAATAAGAGGTTGCAATCCGTTTGCCGTTGAGCTGCTCGATTGAAGTGAATTTACCTTTTGGACCAGCGAAGTGAAAAGTTGAACGCGCAAAATCTAACCCCATCACCTCTTGGGCAGGTGCTTCAGAATCCTGCAATAAATCGCGACCGGTGATGCCGACGTCGAGCGTTCCTTTACCCACATACACTGCGATATCGCGGGGGCGAAGGTAGAAGAACTCGACGTCGTTCTCGGCATCGGCAATAACCAACTCGCGCGAATCACGGCGCTGAAGATAGCCAGATTCTTTGAGCATTTGAGTGGCAGCTTCAGAGAGGGCGCCTTTATTGGGTACAGCTACACGCAACATGATGAAATCCTAGAATTTAGAGGTACTTATAGATATCTTCGGGAGTCAGTCCCTTGGCGATCATCATGACCTGCAAATGATAAATCAGTTGCGAGGCTTCCTCTGCGAATTCGGCGTCGGATTGAAATTCTGCAGCCATCCATACTTCTGCAGCTTCTTCTACAATCTTCTTGCCAATCCCGTGCACGCCGGAATCCAGTTCGGCAACGGTACCTGAACCTTCGGGGCGTTCTGAGGCTTTATCGGTGAGCTCTGCAAAAAGCGAATCAAATGTTTTCACTCTTCTACTGTATGTGATGAAGAGCTCTCGATTAAAGGAAACCCCGCATTTTTCTCAGATGCAAAACACTGGAATTTTTCTTATTTATGAATAGAACGGCTAAACGGTCTGCTAAAGACGGGCAAAATAACGTCTTGGGCATTTCGCTCTTCCACCATGATTTTGTTGAACACTTTTCCCGGGTATCTGTGGGTAAATTGCCGTTTACGAATAGCCCACATGGATTCAGAGACAATCATCTGACCTGTAGTTCCGCCCACTGAGAGACAGTAGAAAAGGACCAGTGCTTCTTTAAGGATGCTGAAAGAATCCGGCTCGTTGTACAGCGAGCCCAGCATGCCCTGGTAAAGCATCATCCCCGGAATCAGCGGCAGAAGAGCCAGCATCATAATGGCGTTGGAAGTGAGATGGATTTGTTTGGAGATAAGTACTCCTACTGCCCCCACACAAATCGATGCCACGGTGGTAGCGGTGAAAGGGCTAAAGGGCAAAACATTGCCAATGACGAAGTGCAACAGCGTGGCACCCAATCCTAAAACGCCCAGTATGAGCAGGCGCAAATTCCTCCCACCGCTTGCCAAAGAAAAGCCAGCGGTAACCAGCGCCGCGCCCACCATTTGCTTCAGCAGCGGGGTGGTCTCTGAACTGAGTGGTTGCAAGTAAGTGAAATCTTCGTTCAAGAAATGATTCATCAATCCCATGCATACAGCCACACCGGAGACCAGGCCGGCTGTGGACATAGTTGCCTCAACCATACGTCCAGTAGCTGAAAGGTACCAGCCCATCATGGCATCCTGAGTTGCTCCGTAGACAGCAATTCCAGCAAGCTGCCCCGCAAGAGCTGAAACGATGCAAACAGCCACAGAATCAGCTGAAGTAATAAGGCAATAGATAGTTGCAATAAAAACAGCGATAAAACCGGCCAACGCATACCTAAAAATTCCAGGTACGCGAGATCGATCCAACGTGTTGAAGCTGATGGATACAAAGAGGGCAGTAATAGCAGCGCCCACCATGGTCAAAGTCTGTGCATTCAGAAGCAGGCTAAAGCCTCCGCCCAAAATTCCAAACCCCAGAGTAACCGCTAGGTTGGAAGGCTCAGACTGACGGTCGATTCTGCGCTCCAGCTCCTGATGGGCCTCTTCAAGAGTCAGCCGCTTGAGTAAGTAATCAGCGACTATTTCTTCTGTGGTGCTTCGCCATCCGATATTAAGAACGCCTGGGGCTATTTCGTGCATATCGGTATAAGGTATGCCGTCGATTCCATCTGTGTCACTGACCGAAAGCTGCCCCAGAGTCACGCTCACCGTAACGTTCTGTTTGCCTTCAGCCTGGGCAATGGCAAGAAGAGTTCTCGTGGTGGACGCCGAGCTCGCACCACTGCGAATCAAGGAGTCCCCCACGAGAATCATAAAGTCGTAGATTCGGTGTTGGGTGGTCATTGAATTGACCATACTAGGCAACTCGTTGTTAACAATCTTTATCGACCCGTACTTTGAGCGAACTTTTCAGCCCACATGAACCGCCGTCCGCAATTAGGATAGGTTTTTCAAAAGTAAGGCAGTCTCTAGAGCAGCTGCGGTTGCTTCATATCCCTTATCTTCTGAGGAGCCTTCCAGTCCGGCGCGCTCTAGCGCTTGTTGCTCATTGTCGCATGTCAGCACTCCAAAGCCCACAGGAGTTTTGGAGTTGACTGATACCTGAGTGAGGCCTTGTGTTGCTGATTGGCATACATAATCAAAGTGTGGAGTTCCGCCGCGAATTACCACGCCTAGAGCCACAACGGCGTCGTGTGATTCTGCTAGCTGAGCTGCTGCCACTGAGAGTTCGAAAGTGCCTGGGACACGTACCAGCGTGGGGTTCTTGATACCGGCATCGGCAGTTGCGCGCTGTCCACCGGCAACTAAACCATCCATCACGGTGGTATGCCAAGACGCCGCAATAATGGCAACTTTTAAATCTTTCATGGTTTCTGGATTCAAGGTGGTGGGTGCTGCGCCTGCGCCGCTCATGGTGTGTCCTTCTGATGGTGGGATGGAGTGAGCAAATGGTTCATCCGCTCACGTTTAGTTTCTAAGTAGGTATGGTTTTCGGGGCGGGGTTCAATTTCATCAGAGATCAAACCGCTGATTCTGATTCCCAATTCTAAAAGTGCTTGTTTCTTAGCGGGATTATTGCTGATGAGCTGAATAGTGTCCAGTCCCAACGCTCGGAGAATCACGGCAGTCTGCCGGTAGTCTCGTTGGTCTGCTGCGAGTCCTTGAGCAAGGTTGGCATCGACGGTATCAAGACCCTCACTCTGCAGACTATAGGCGCGGAGCTTATTTACTAGACCTATCCCTCGTCCTTCATGTTGCCGGACGTAAATCAGGTAACCGCCTCGTTCTTGAATGATGCGAAGACCTTGAGCTAGCTGCGCACCGCAGTCGCAGCGAAAAGACCCGAAGATATCACCGGTGGCACATTCTGAATGAATACGAACGGCGGGACCGAATGATCGCGCATCGTTTTTATCTCTAGAAACAGTTCTAGGGTTTCCCTCTGCATCAACTGCTTGGAGGGAAAGATGCTCGCTGCCGTCGGCAAACTGCCATGCCATCATCTTAAAGTGACCGTGCGCTGTAGGAACGCAGACTGCGGGGCTCTGCGCTATCAGGCGGGGCTTAACTACAGGGGTCAGCTCTTTCGAATCCGGCTGCTCAATCTTTCGCGTTTGTTGGTATTCGTTCATCGATTCCCCTGAACATACTGCGCTAAATCTTCAATCGAAATCATAGGCAGGTTATGTTCGGTGGCGAAAGTTCGCAGAGCATCAAATCGCATCATCGACCCATCGTCATGAACTAATTCGGCGATGACGCCTACACCCGATAGCCCTGCTAGGGTACACAGTTCCACTGCAGCTTCAGTGTGTCCGGGGCGTTCGTTGACGCCGCCGTCCACAGCACGTAAGGGGAAGATATGCCCGGGGCGGGTCAATGACGCCGCTCCAGACTGTGCATCAGCTAAGATACGCGCGGTCAGTGCCCGGTCTGCAGCAGAAATCCCGGTGGAAATTCCATCTGCCGCATCACAGGAAACGGTGTATGCGGTTCCCTTGGGGTCCTGGTTGTGGGCAAGCATTGGAGGAAGATTCAGCTTATCGGCGCGCGCACCGGGCAATGGCGTGCAAATTACCCCGGACGTATAGCGGATGGTGAATCCCATGAGCTCGGAAGTAGCATGTTCTGCGGCGAAGATAATATCGCCTTCGTTCTCGCGGTTCTCATCGTCCACTACAACCACAGCGCGACCGTTGGCAATCGCGTCCACCGCTTCGTTCACCGTATTGAGATGGATACGATTCTGGTACTGCTCGGCAAGTTCAGGTTGAACGGTGATTCCGGCGGTAGAAGTAGAGAATTCCAGGAGGCGCTGAACGTATTTGGCGAGCGCATCGGTTTCAAGGTTGACCGTGTCACCTACCTGCATTTCCCCTAAAACAGTAGCTTCGAGGGTAGCTGGAATGAGGCCGACTTCAAACCAGCTATGATCGGCGGAGGCTGGGGAAACGGCGGTGACTGTAAGCGAAGTACCGTTGACAGCAATAGAACCTTTTTCAGTCAGGTGAGCAGCTAAGCGGGTAGGAATATCAAAGCGAATCGTTCGCCAGCTTTCATGCTCAGTGACGGCAGCCACAGTGCCTACCCCGTCCACATGTCCCTGCACTACGTGGCCATCAAACCTGCCGCCCGCTGGCATGCAGCGTTCCAAATTTACGCGAGTACCAGGTTGCATCTTCCCTAAGTTGGTGCGTGCGAGCGTTTCACCCATCACGTCAGCGACGAAGATGCCCGGCTGCACGTTCTCCGTGCGTGTAGCGGTGAGGCACACTCCGTTGACTGCCAGCGATCCACCGTGTTCCAGATCGTCGACAATCTCACCTGCTTGAATAGTAATCACCGCAGATTCTTGGTCCCCGACAGAGTTCACAGCGGGTTCGATTTTTTCTACTGAGCCAACGGCTCCGATGATACCTGTAAACATAGTTTTCTCTTCTTTCAAATACTTAGTGAGCACCCGGCGCTAGATGCACTCGGAGGTCATCCCCCAAGCGAGTGAGCGCCGGAGTCATACCTAAATCATCCAGTTCCCAGCGGCGCACCTGCGCCAGAGTCTCAATGCCCAAATCGGGAATGGCGCTCTTGCCTGTACCTAGAATTTTGGGGGCTTGATACCAAAAGATTTCGTCCACCGCATCAGCGTCTAAAAAGGCCGAAATAATGGTGGGTCCACCTTCAATCAACAGGTGCTTGACGCCGCGTCGTTGCAGTTCGGCCAGCACGACGCGCGGGTTCCGAGTCGCTATATGCAGAAAGTTTTCTGGTTGCCCATCGGCGGTCTTATCATCCAGCTTCCGCTCCCCCATCACCACGCGCAGTGGCTGATGGGGCAGGTTGTTCCCTTGTGCATCTCTGGCGGTCAGACGGGGCTGGTCATCAAAGAACGTCTGAGTTCCCACCACGATGGCATCAACACGAGCACGAATTGAATGGCCGTCTAATCGCGCCTCAGCTCCCGTAATCCATTGGCTGCTGCCATCTGCTGCCGCAATATAGCCGTCAAGAGTTGAAGCGATTTTTGCGCTTACCCAGGGGCGAGCGGAGGATGTCGTGTCAAACCATCGGCGGTTTAGTTTCTGCGCTGCTGTACTCAGCAACCCCGATTCAACGTTCACTCCACGGGATGCAAGATACTGTGCCCCGCCTGAGGCTTGGCTGGTTCTGTCTGCTTCTGAAAACGTCACCGATGCAATACCAGCATCTGCAATAGCGTGGGAGCAGGGACCGGTTCTACCGGTGTGGTTGCAAGGTTCTAGTGTCACAAACAAGTGCGCACCGGTCACGTCGATTCCCCGGTCACGGGCGTTAGCCAGGGCATCGGCTTCTGCATGTGCGGTGCCTGCTCCGCGGTGCCATCCTGCGGTGAGGAACCGCCCCTCGGCGTCGCATATAACAGCGCCCACTAGTGGGTTTGCCCCGCGCACCCCCTGGGATGCCGCTTCTAAAGCCAGGCTCATAGCTGAGTTTTCACTCAAATAAGTTCCGTGCTTGGGTAAATGCAAGAGCTTAGCGTTCATGGGATGCTTCTACGGTATTGACAGTGGGGTCAGGAAAATTAGTCTCTACTTCAACGCGCGCCATTTCTCGGTTTCGAGTACGCCACCAAACGAAGAAGCCGGTCAACGTAAAGATTCCGTAGAACACGTACATCAGCGCGGTCGCATAGTAACCGGCAGACCACAGCAAAGGTACACCCACCAAATCTACGGCTACCCAAATGAGCCAGAATTCGACCCAGCCTCGCGCCATGCCGTAGGTCGCCAGCAATGACCCCATGAAAATCCATGCGTCTGACCACACGGGCTCGTAAGAACCGAGTGCTCGGAAAACAGGTGTTAAAAGACCGGTGCCCGCTATCATTGCTAAGATGAGAAACAGACGTTCTTTGCCGCTAGCCCAGTGGGGAACGACGGCAGAGCCGCCTTGATTCTTTGAAGCCTTCCACCGGTACCAGCCCCAGATTGAAACGGCAATAAACATGATTTGCCTGCCCGCTTGACCGAGCATATTGATGGCGTGGGGGGACCCAAAAACAGAGCCCAAAAAGACGGTGAAAAGAAGCGCATTCCCGGCGATTCCTACTGGCCACGCCCACACTTTACGTCTCATACCACCTAGCGCGCTGGCTAGACCGAATACATTTCCGAGGACTTCGCGCACCAACAGTGATTGATCGCCAATCTGCCACTGAGCGTCGAAGAGCCACCGCAGAAATTCCATTGTTTCCCTTTCGCGGAGGCTCCGGGGAGAACAAAGCGTTTTCATGCGTGGACGCCCGTAGGAGCCCAAATCGGCACTCAAAGAACTCCTCCGGCTGGTGCCGGGGCGGGTTCTTAGAACGTTTTGTTCGTGCTACCTTCCATCCAGACTGTACTGTCGGTCTAGGAATTTCACCTAGCAGGCTCACGCTTGCGCGTAAGTTAGCGGACTATCACCGCCGGTTCGGAATTTCACCGGGTCCCGGAGCACGATTTTTAGTTGTTCTTTGATTATGGCACAGAGATTTATTTGCCCCAAGTAGGTGTACTTTTGGCAGGCCTTGTCAGGGGCGCTCATCTGGGAAAGGCTTTGCGGGAAGGTGACTTCCGGCAGATTCCTCCGAGGAGGACGGCGCGGCCAGACGGTTGGCTCGTTCCTGGGCTAATTTGACCGCTCGGTAGTTCACCTTGGCTCGCAATGCATCTCTTCGGAAACCGTTTTGCTGGAATGTATCGAGGGCTGCTTTGGCGTGCAACACAGCCGAATCAAGGGCGTCGGCTTCAAATTCCACCGCTGCTAAGCCCTCTAAACACGAACCGATTTCCCAGGGGCTGTTCATTGCCTGGAACGCTTCAAGAGCTTCAGCGTAGAGCAGACGCGCGGCGTCCATATTTTTTTCGACTTTTTCCAGGTAAGCAAGCTGCATGAGCCCCGTTGCACGAGAATGTTCTGAAGCTCCCGATTCAACTTTGCTGAAATTATCCAGTGCCTGTAAAAAGAGGGTGCGGGCAGATCCAAATTGGTTGTCTCTTGCATTGAGGTTAGCGGCCAAAAGTGCGTTATCGCCGGCTCTCTCCCAATTTTTGAGTGAAATGAAGTCTTCTGCTGCCTGAGCGAATGACTGCCTTGCTTGCTCGGCGCGGTCACAAGACATATAGAGCGACCCAAGGTTCTGACGTTGTTCAGCAACCTGCTCAGCATGCCCCAGTCGGATGAAAGCATCCAAGGCTTCTTCGGCAAAAGGCATCGCAAATTCGTGCATGCCGTTATTACCATAGGCTGCAGCTATAGCTGAGGCCGCCATGGCTTCGCCCTCTGATTCTAGGACGGCGCGGAATTGTTTGAGGGAAGATTCGAAGACTGCGATAGCACCGGGGAAATCTTGCAGTTCAAAGAGCCGCCGTCCCTTCTCGAAAGACTCCCATGCATGCCCCAGCGGCGTATGGGCGGCACGTTTGATGGGGCGCTGGTGCACGGTGTTGCCTTTCTTCATGAGGGGAAATTTTTTATCTTAGCTTAGTCAGAGCATTCGCGGAACGATTGGTTGCTCGATCAAACTTTATCCTGGGCAGAACTAGGAGTGGGGGTGCTCTGCAGCCTGGCGCAATGCCGCAATAGCGGCTGAGGGATCCTCAGCACCATAGACCGATGAACCAGCCACGAAAACGTTTGCGCCCGCCTCAGCAGCGCGAACAATAGTTTCTTCGGTGATTCCGCCGTCCACTTGGATAGCAAGTGGAGTGGGCGAATCCTTCAGTGCTGCGGCAGCACGGCGGATTTTAGGCAGAGTAACATCAAGGAACTTCTGGCCGCCAAAACCGGGTTCAACGGTCATAATCAGCAGCATGTCGAGCTCACTCAGCATATCCAAATACGGTTCGACGGGCGTGGCGGGGCGAAGCGCCATCCCCGCCTTAGCTCCTGCCTCGCGCAAAGTACGGGCTAGCTTGATGGGAGCAATCGCAGCCTCCGCATGGAAAGTCACCGACTCGCATCCAATTTCTGCGTACTGTGGTGCCCAGCGGTCGACGTCCTCAATCATCAGATGAACGTCAAAAGGAACAGGTGAGACCTCGCGTAGTCGCTTAACCACCGGCGGACCCCAGGTGAGGTTGGGAACAAAGTGGTTGTCCATCACGTCAATATGAGCGGCATCAGCGGTGCTAATCGCCTCTAGTTCAGCCTGCAGGTTAGCAAAATCAGCACTTAAAATAGAGGGGTTGATATGGCAACTCATGGTCATTCCGCCTTCACACTTCAGTGGGTCAGTAGCTACTATTCCACTCTATTGCAAAAGCCTCCCAGCATAAACTGAGAGGCTTGAGTATATATGGATTTATTTCTTCTGGAACAGTGCAAAGAACATAGCATCCGTACCGTGAATATGCGGCCACAGCTGGGCTGTAGTCTGCGATGGATGCCTCTCATCGAGCACATGCGCTGGGTCTAGCTCCCCTGCCAGTACAGAATTACCTGCAGAATCTTTCAACGCCGCGTTGCGCAGTGCTGCTGCCGAATCAAGAAGTTCAACCTCACCGGATTTGAGAATATCCAGCACAATGTTCTGGGTCTCTGCCATGTGGGGTGAGCAAGTAACATACGCAATCAAACCCCCGGGGCGAGTCTGCGCTGCCGCAGCATCAAAAAGCTCTTTTTGCAAGGTGAGCAACTCGGCGATATCGCGCGGGGTTTTACGCCACCGTGCCTCGGGACGACGCCGCAACGCGCCCAGACCTGAACAGGGTACATCTACCATGACGCGGTCAAAGAGCTGACCGGGGTGCATGCCCGATGGCAACAGCGACTGTTTTTCTACCGTACTAGAAATCTTCCGACCATCGCCGGTCACAACCTTATAGCTACCCTGGGTCAACGGCTTGAGGGAGGATTCAACCAGCTTTGCCCTGTGTTTTGCTGACTCATTAGCGAGCAATTGAGCACCACGGTCAGCGCCGAGCGCACCCAACAGTGCTGCTTTACCACCGGGTCCTGCACACAGATCAAGCCATGCACGGTCAGTGCCCTCCAAAGGCGCATCCGCTAGTGCACGCGCGACCAACTGAGATCCGGCATCCTGGGCACGCACTGTTCCCTCACGCACAGATTCTAGGCGACCCAAATCACCCGATGAGTACAACGCAGAGCCTTGCACCAAGGTACCCTCTTCAGCGCCTTTATCAAGTGCCTCATCCAAAGAACCTAAACCAGGTAAAGCCACCAAGTTCACCACAGGAGCGGCATTATCGGCGTCCAATAGAGCACCGATTTCTTCAGGGTTACGACCATGAGCCGCCAGCGCCTGCCGGAAGGCGCGAACTACCCAGGCAGGGTGGGACTTGGACAGCGCTAAACGAGTGTATTCGTCCTTGGCATCCGCCTGAATGATGTCCTGCCATTCTTCGGGAGATCGCTCAGAGACTCGACGCAACACTGCGTTGATAAACCCTGCCGGGCCAGAACCAATCTCCGCGCGTGCCAGCGCCACAGTGGAGTTCAACGCCGCGTGGGAGGGAACGCGCATCGAGAGAATCTGATGAGCACCCATGCGCAGCGCCGTCATAATCTGCTTGCCGGTCTTCTCTAGAGGGCGGTCTACGCAGTGCGCCAAAATCACATCATAGGTGCCCTGGTGGCGTAACGTACCGTAGCAAAGTTCGGTAGCGAATCCGGCGTCGCGGTGGTCTAGATGATTTGCCCGAATAGTCTTGGGGAGCACTAGGTTGGCGTAGGAATCGTCCATGACCACAGCGTTAATCACCTGATATGCAGTCAAACGGGCGGGATCGCTAGAACGACGGCGAGCCGAAGGTGCCGACTCGGAGAACTCACGGGAGAACTGCGCCTTACGGTTGCGTTCTCGCCCCTTATCGTTCCGTCGGGTTTCTCCGCCGCCACCGCGTTTGGTACGTCCCGCGCCGGCTGGATTGAAGCTATCGTTGCGGTCATCGCGACGGTTAGCTCCGCTTCGCCCCTGCCCCGCACGGTTGTGTCCTGCGGCTCCGACCGATTGGCCGCCTGAACGACGCCCGCCGAAGTTTGATTGGCTCATGACAACACTACTTTCTGCTCTGCTACTGCAAATCCTAGACCTCGTGCCCAGTCAGCTGCGTTCATCATTTTTTTACCTGCAGGTTGCACCTTGATGAGTTCCACCGTGCCATCGCTTACGGTCACCACAGGCTTCTTATTCACCAGGTGCACGGTTCCCACAGGACCGGCAGGTGTAGCATCGGAGAGAGCGAGCTCCCCCACTTTGAAGCGGGCATCGTTGAAAGTACACCAGGCGCCAGGTTCGGGGGTCACTCCCCGATAGCGCGCTAAAATGTCGGCTTTCGGCAGATTCCAATCCAGGCGTCCATCGTCCAATGACAGCTTGGCAGCATGGGTAGGGTCGCCGCTCTGCGGTATCCCTTCACCTCCTGCCTCAATATCGGCAAAGGCCTCGTTCAAGAGCGAGCCACCGCTGCGGGCAAGACGCAGCAGAATCTCACCTGCGGTGTCAGTAGGACCAACACCGGTTGATTCTTCGCGAAAAACGGGACCAGTATCGAGTCCGCGCTCAATCCGAAAAACATTCGAAAAAATTTCGCTCTCCCCCGCCATCAGAGCACGCTGCACCGGTGCCGCACCGCGCCATTGAGGCAACGATGAGAAATGCAGGTTAATCCAGCCGTGAGGCAATAAATCCAAAGCCGACGGCGGCAAAATAGCACCAAACGCCACTACAGCAGCAATATCTGCCTGAAGTTTCTTAACTTCTTCAGCAACCTCTTTCGACCACTGATTAGCCTTAATAACTGGCAGCTCAAGCTCTTCGCCGCGCTGCGCTACAGCTGAGGGAGTAAGAACGCGTTTGCGACCCTGAGGAGCATCCTCACGAGTCAGAACACCCACCACTTCATGGTCGGTTTCCATCAGAGCGTTGAGAGTTTCAACGGCAAGATCAGGAGTGCCTGCAAATAGAACCTTAAATGCCATCAGCGTTTTCCCCCTCCAAATGCAGACCCAGAAGGCACAACGCCCGCCCCAAATGCAGAAGAAACTGCACTCGCGCGCTCGCTGTGCACAGCCGCAGACACATTTTCAAAATCTGCCTTGCGGATAGCACGCATAGCTTCTTTACGTTCTTCGCCCACCAAACGGTCGATAAAGAGGGTGCCGTATAGATGATCCGTCTCATGCTGGAGCATACGGGCAAAAAGACCCTCACCTTCAAGCACAAGGGGCTTGTTGTCGGCGTCTACCCCGGTGACTCTCGCCCAATTTTTTCGTGGGGTATCGGAGGAAATACCGGGAACCGAGAGGCAACCTTCGCCGCCTTCTTGGTCTTCATCGCCGGTCTCCAGTACAGGGTTAATGATGTAGCCTTCTCGACCATCAATATTTCCGAATGTAAAAATTTTCTTATTGATTCCGATTTGCGGTCCCGCCAGTCCCACGCCGTTGACCTCATACATGGTCTCTAGCATGTCGGCAATCAATTTCTTCAAATCGTCGTCAAAAACAGTGATTTCTTCACAATCACTGCGCAGAACGGGATCGCCCACGGTCCGTACGGTCAAAATCGCCATGAATCTTCTTTCGTGCAGGGAAAACATTTGGAGGTTTTTCTCTTACCAGTGTAGAGAAATTAGGCTTTCTTTTCGTCTAAAGACGGCTCGGCCTCATTGAGAGGAGGAGGGATCACCGGCATCAGCACTTCACACTCTTCTTCAGCCAAAGTCTTGTTATAGTCCCACACCCGCTTGAGAGCACAGAACTTATACCAGTTATTTTCCAGAACTCTCGGGTTAGCTTGTTGCGCCACGACCTCGGTCTCGCCGAGGGCAACACCCATCAGGATAGGAGCTTGTCCGTGTTTCCAGTCTTCCCATTGCCCGGCCTCTGCATCGACCAGAGATTTCTCAGCCTTCAACCCGGCAACAAGCTGCATCACTACTTTGTGATCTAGCGACTTTACTCGCCCTTTGCGATCTGTTCCTTTAGTTTTGTAATCAATAATGCAGGTGTGTCCGGCAATTTCCGCAACCAAATCAAGCGTTCCTGCATAACCCACAGTGTCGTTCCAGATGGTCACTTCGGTGGCTAGTGGAGTGGGTCGAAACTGATCCCACCATTCGTCAAAGCGGTCTGCGTAGGCTTGTTCGCCAAGGCTCACCAGAATTTCACGCATTTCGTCAGCTTCATGGGGCTCACCCATTGCCCGCAACGCAACATTTTCTGCGTAGTTATGAACGCGGTCGCCACGCGCAGCGGCGTCGTCCCTAAATCGTTCACTGGCATTGGCTGCATCCCGGATGATCGCAAATTTTAGACCGGGAGAGGACGACGCCCGATAGGACCGGTGATCCTCTAGAGCCGCTTTAGCAGCCATGTATCCGTGCCAGCCGCCCAGATCCATAGCCTGCTGGCTGATTACCGTGGTAATAGAAGGAACTTCCAGCTCTCCCCCCACAATGCGTGCGTACATTCGACCGAAGTCGGTGTTTGAGGCTAGCCGTGGTGATGTCATATTGCACCTTCACTTCTGCTCGCACGTGCGGGCGGGGTTAGAAATCTACGTGTCTGAAGAGTTCTGCTCCAGTATTCTGGGATAAAAATAAAGGGCTTCCGATGGTTCGGAAGCCCTTCTTTGGAGCGGTTGACGAGACTCGAACTCGCGACATCCACCTTGGCAAGGTGGTGCTCTACCAACTGAGCTACAACCGCGCAACGAAGAAATACTATACACAGCTTTTTAAAACCCTGCAAATTGAAAAGGATGATTCTAAGGGGATCTCGCTGCGATATGCAACACACTGATAAGTTCACCTCGCAGGGTGCGCAGGATTGGGCAGTCACTTTTAGAACTCTTAGTGTTAAACACAAAACCCAGCTGAAAAATTCAGCTGGGTTTAGTTTGTGCGCGATACTGGGATCGAACCAGTGACCTCTTCCGTGTCAGGGAAGCGCGCTACCGCTGCGCCAATCGCGCATAAACAATATGAAAATATTGTCTGCGAGGTGAGGACGGGATTTGAACCCGCGTACACGGCTTTGCAGGCCGCTGCCTAACCACTCGACCACCTCACCGTGCCTTGCATGAAGCCAGGGCCTGTGCTTCTTACTAGAAACAGCATGCGAGCGGTTGACGAGACTCGAACTCGCGACATCCACCTTGGCAAGGTGGTGCTCTACCAACTGAGCTACAACCGCATATGTCACCTTTTCAGGATGGTCACTTGGAGTTCTTCAACTCGCTGACCTGACAGATAAATACTTTACACAGTTTATCCCCCGCTGCCAAATCGACACAACACCTCTCAAAAAACCGCAGAAAATCAGGGATTTCAGCCGCACCGGAAGATCCAAACACCCCTGTGAGCCCCCACCATTTTATATGGAGTATCTCACAGGGATGCTCTTTTTATTTACGCGCGTTCGCCCGTTGCTGCCTCGCGTGCCAGTGCGGTGAGTCTGGATACCGCACGGAAATACTTCTTTTGGTATCCCCCAGCCATCATCTCTTCGGTAAAGACCTGGTCAAACGGAACGCCTGAGGAAACGATAGGAAGATCACGGTCATAGAGCCGGTCAGCAAGGACAACAAAGCGGAGGGCAATATCCTGTCGGGTAATAGGCTCAACGTTCTTCCAGCAAATACCGTCCAAGTCAGCAACGAGCTGGCGGTAGCGAGAGGGGTGAACCTGGGAAAGGTGTTCCACGACGTTGGCAAAATTATCTACTGCAATGCGGGAGTTAGCGGGGAATTTTTCTTCTACAGTTGCTTCCTCGGTGCCTGGGACAACCGGGTTGGGAGCTTTTTCTAGACCGCGGTGACGGTAGTCTTCACCGTCAACGCGCAATACATCGAATTGATCCGCTAATACCTGAATTTCTCGCTTGAAATCCTGGGCGGCAAAACGGCCCTCGCCCAGTGCGCCGGGCAAGGTGTTTGAGGTTGCCACCAAGCGCACTCCTGCGTCGGAAAGCTCTCGCATTAGGCGGGACATCAAAACGGTGTCGCCGGGGTCGTCGAGTTCAAATTCATCAATACAGACCAGCTTGTATTTGCTCAGTGCATCAACCGTATTGCGGAATCCCATGGCGCCTACCAGATTGGTGTATTCCACAAAGGTACCGAAGGCTTTGGGGCCATCCGCAGCATGCCATAGGGACGCCAGAAGGTGAGTTTTACCGACGCCGAACCCGCCGTCCAAATACATACCCTGCGCAGCCGCTGGATTTTTGCTTCCGCCACCAAAAAGTTTGGAGAAGAAGCCGCCCGAACCCTGTGGGCTCTGCCCCATGCTTGCCGCAAACTTTTTCAAAGCCTCAACGGCAGCGGACTGAGAAGGTTGCTGTGGATCTGGTCGATAGGTCTCAAACGACACCTCACCAAATCGTTCAGAGGGGCGGAACCCTGCGAGCAATTCTTCAGGTGAAACCTGCGGACGTCGTTCGGTGAGATGTTCAAAAGTAACCACGAGTGTGCTTTCTAGCCGGTACAAATTTCACACGTGCTATTCATCAGCAGTGTGACTGTCTTGATATCTCAGTCTAGTGAACACCGCGAGTGTTTCCTCTATTTCGGGCTAGAGGTTGCCTTAGCCTTTACATTTTTCTTGTTGCTCTCCTCTCGGTACATTAGAAGCAGAAACCTTTGATGAGGAGAGCACCATGGCTAAGAAAAAGAAAAAAGGCGCCGCCGCAACTGCGGCACTGCAAGTACTGGAAGAAGCAGGCGTTACCTATGAGGTGCGCGAATATTCACATCAAGACGGCGAAAAGGCCTTTGGATTAGAAGCCGCCGCTGCCCTGGGCCGCTCGGAAGATCAAGTTTTCAAAACCCTTATGATTCACCATGAAAAAGAGTATGCGGTGTGTGTAGTCCCGGTAGCAGGCAAACTCAGCCTCAAAGCTGCAGCGGCTGCTCTGGGGTGGAAGTCAGCCACCATGGCAGAGCCTTCAGTCGCAGAGAAACGGAGCGGTTATGTAGTGGGAGGGATTTCTCCTCTAGGTCAAAAAACACCTCACGTTACTGTGCTCGATGAAACTGCCCAGCTCTTTCCCACTATTTTGGTTTCCGGGGGCAAGAGAGGACTAGACATCGAGTTAACTCCCGATGATTTGCTCGCTCTTGCCCAAGGAAAGTATGCGGATATAGCCGCTTAGCTGAGATGCGCAGGTAACCAGGAGGTAACTGCATCAAACCAGCGGCGAGGATCAACATTCCACTCGCGCGTATGGGTTGCTCCTTCGAAGGGGACAAAATCTACCAGAGGTGAACGCTCCGCCAGCTTCTGCGAGCTATAAACGGGCACAAACGCGTCATCCATTGAATGCAGAATCAATGTGGGTACGGTGATGTCCCCCGCATGTTTGGTCCATGAGAGAGTATCCATTTCGATGGGCTCTTGCAGACCGGTAAAGATGTTGAGGGCAGGTTGCGAAATCATCGAGACTCCCAGTGCACCAAGGCGGAGCGGAATTTTATTGATTCGCGTATGATACTGCATCAAATCAAGCCAATCCGCTGCCGGTCCATCTAGAACCATCGCTCGGATAAGACGGCGATTGCGGGCGCGCCTCATGGTCTGGAGGCAAATCGCACCGCCCATTGACCAACCAAAGAGAACTACATCCTGCGCACCGTGTTCCCGCGCGTAGTCGATGGCTATATCTACATCTGCCCATTCGGTAAAACCTAGACCGTAGCGGTTATCTACCGACGGCGGTGCCTCACGATCATTGCGATACGACATGTGCAGCGACGTCATGCCAAGCGCCTGTGTTGTTTCCAATGCCCGTAAGGTTTCTGCGCGGGTGGCACCCATCCCATGCACCATGATTGCCCAAGTTCTTGAACCTGTTTGTACTGTCGGAGATACATCTGGCGAGAATTCGGACTCTGGAAGCCGTGCATCGGGATGGACTAACCAGGCAGGGGCCGAGCCCACCGCCAGTTCCAGTGAAATATCTTCACAGCTATACCCTGCCGCCTCGGGGGTACGCGAAACAACACCGGAAAGTCGACCTCTCTGCGCCGTCGCCAGATCACCGGAAACTACATTGATAATCTTGCGCGTGACCGTCTGTTCTTGGGGGGAATAGGCAGTAATTTCACCCACTACAGCGAATCCTTGACCACCGTTAAAAAATAGACCGTACTCGCCGGGAGCAAGAGTTGCTTCGGTTGCTGGCAAACGCACGCTTGAGGGCTGCTGGTGGCTCGTCAACTCGATGGAGTCATAACCCACCGAGATAAGGCGCAAATCTTCCACCGGCCGTTTGGGAGGAACCACCACCTTGCGAGCAAAATAGGTTGAGACAGCCGCTGCGCTCAGCAGACCGACTGTTGCAGATCCGGCTCCGACTGCGGCTCCGATAGTTGCTGGGGTCCAGGGTGAATTCAGAGTGCGGTCTTTTGTCTGTGCTTTGTTCACGGCTGTTTGCAACGACTTTCTTCGTTCTCACCAGTTTCACTGTGAACTATAGCCGTTCAAACTGAAAAAAGTTTGCCCTTTTCCTGGAAGGAATACCGGTGTGTCTTGACCGGTTATAGTGAGAACATAGGCATTGCAACTGAAGGAGATACACTTATGTCTGAGTTCAAACCTGGCGTGGGTAAAGTCGTCAAAGACTGGCGAGAAGTTCTAAACCCCCAGGAATTTGCCGTACTTCGCGAAGGAGGGACCGAGCGTCCCTTTACCGGTGAGCACCTAGATAACAAAACAGAAGGTGTCTATAAGTGCCGCGCCTGTGACGCCGAGCTTTTCCGCTCTACTGAAAAATTCGACTCCCACTGTGGTTGGCCCTCCTTCTTTGACCCCGCAGCCTCTGACAGCGTGCGCTACCTCGAAGACTACTCTTTGGGCATGAAACGGATTGAAGTCCGTTGCGCCGCCTGCGATTCTCACCTAGGTCATGTCTTTGAAGGCGAGGGATACGATACTCCCACCGATCAGCGGTACTGCATCAACTCCATCTGTCTCACCTTTGAGCCGCAAAAGTAAGCTCACGTGAGAAAAAATCCATCACCTCTGACGCCTCCGCCTTAACGAGGGCGCCAGAGGTGTTCAGCGTTAAAGTCATCTTCCGCCCAAAAATGCAACGGCAGTCGTAGAATAGAATTCTGTGCCAAGAATCAAAACCTCGGCAATCGGAAGAGCTATTTTTGAGGATCAAACGGATGGGTGGGTCTCGTATGAGTGGGCAGTCTGAATCTGTTGCTCCCACGTGCGAGCAACTTGGGCTAGGCGAATTCGCTATTCCTGACATCGTCCTCCTCAATCGACCAGCCGATGGCATCCCTGCGGTCATCAGTACAGAACGCGGTTTGCGCAATGCTGCGCAGGTTCTCAAAAACGCCGAAGGTTCTGTGGCAGTGGACACTGAACGTGCTTCGGGAATCCGCTACGGTCAGCGAGCCTTCCTGGTACAACTCAAACGGGGAGACTCAGGAATCATCCTGATTGACCCCGAAGCATTTGAAGACCTCTCTCTCATTAACGAGGCATTACGCGGCGTCGAGTGGGTTCTCCACGCCGCCACGCAAGATATGCCCTGCCTCGCAGATCTAGGCATGCACCCCGATTTTCTCTTCGACACAGAACTAGGTTCACGCCTTGCTGGCTTTGACCGCGTGGGGTTGGGAACTGTCGTCGAACAGCTACTGGGTTACCGCCTAAAAAAAGAACACTCGGCAGTGGATTGGTCCAAACGACCTCTGCCGGCTGAATGGCTAAACTACGCGGCGCTCGACGTCGAAATACTCGTTAATCTCAGAGACGCCATCGAAGACGTGTTGAGGGAGCAAGGAAAACTCGAAATAGCATTAGAGGAATTCGCCTACCTAGCTTCAGCCCCTCCCAAAGAAAGCACCCCCGACCCCTGGCGCAAAACCAAGGGAATTCAGGCGTTACGTAACAGACGCCAGTTGACGGCGCTGAAAAATCTTTGGTTTGAACGCGACCATCTCGCTCAGAAAAAAGATATAGCACCCAAGCGTTTACTACCCGATTCTTCATTAATTCAAGCAGCTCGGTCAATGCCCCGCACTGTCCCAGCTATACTGGCGATCCCAGGCTTCCAAACGCGATCGCTGCGACGGGAAGCGCCCCGGTGGGTGCGGGCTATCCATGAAGCAAAATCCGCTGAACAACCGGTGCCCTACACCACCCCTGCCAGCGGTCCGCCGCCCATCAAGGCTTGGGAACACAAGCGTCCAGCGTCGCACGCGTTGATTCAGGCGGCAAAGGAAACGCTCAACGAGTTGTCAGACGACATTAATATTCCCCACGACAACATCCTTCAGCCCGATACTTTACGCCGTCTCTGCTGGGAACCACCCCAAGAAATCAGCGAAGATTCTCTGTCATACGAGCTTCGCTCTTTGGGCGCGCGTAACTGGCAGATAAACTTAGTGGTACCAAGACTTCTGCCGCTCTTTGAAAAATATCTGGAATAACCAGGTTTTCAGCCCAAATGATGCGGCACCCCTATGGGAGGAACAAACATGGAGAATGAAAAGACAACCGAGACCGGCGCATTCAGCCGCCGTCTAGCCCTTGGCGGAGCGGGCGTAGCCGTTGCGGGCGTGACCCTCACCGCTTGCGGATCGAATGATTCAGATGCGGGTAAGTCCGCTGAAGGCGGTCTGACCGAGGCGAAAAAGCCTTCGGCTCCCACCGATGTTGCCGCTGCCGCAGATGTTCCCGTCGGCAGTGCGCTCAAAGCTACTTCGGGCGATCTCTCGGTCATGGTAACTCAGCCCAGCGAAGGCAAGTTCAAAGCATTCAGCTCCGTGTGCACTCACCAGGGTTGCCAGCTCAACGTGCAAAATAAGAATCTCGCATGCCCCTGCCATGCGTCGCAGTTCAGCATTGAAGATGGCTCAGTCAAGGGCGGCCCCGCCCCCGAGCCTCTGCCCGAGTACGCCGTAGAGGTAAAAGACGGACGAATCATCGTCTCCTAGCCTTCACACCAGAAATAACCGCTTGAACCTATTCATATTCAAGCGGTTTTATTTATAACTCAATATTCAATGCAGAGGTAGCTATCAACGAGCGTGCTTGGGCTTAATTCCCTTACCACGAGCGTAAGGAACCATTTCCCCTGAAAGCTGAGCCATAATATCTCCGGTAATTTTCTCGGTGGTGAGCCCAACTTCATCAAAAATTTCACTGCGTGAAGCATGGGGAATAAATTCAGAGGGCAATCCCACTTCGTTTAAAGCGGTATCAACACCGTGCGAACGCATCTCCTGACGGATTCGGGAGCCAACTCCCCCCGCCTTGACGCCGTCTTCTAGTACCACAACGATTCGGTGGTCGCGTGCTGCGCTGACAACCGACCCCGGCACGGGGATGACCCAGCGAGGATCAATCACCGTGCTCGATACCCCCTGCTGTTCCAGGGATTCGGAAACACTCAACGCCAGGGGCACCATCGCGCCCACAGCAACCAGCAGTACGTCCAGCTGCCCGCTGGAGCTATCTGAATCGCCGGATTGCCTCAGTACGTCCACGCCGTCGTCCATGCGGTGGATAGCAGAGATGTCATCGCCGACATCGCCCTTAGGGTAGCGGATAACGGTGGGAGCATCGTTAATAGCTACTGCCTCCCGCAGCTCTTCCCGCAAAGTCGCAGCATCACGCGGAGCTGCCAGATGCAAACCGGGGATGAACTGCAAAAGAGCAAGATCCCACATACCATGATGAGAAGGACCATCAGGACCTGTGACACCCGAGCGGTCGAGAACGATGGTCACTCCAGCACCGTGTAGCGCAACGTCCATTAATAGCTGGTCAAATCCGCGATTCAAGAAGGTAGCGTAAAGGGCAATCACCGGATGCAGTCCGCCAAAAGCAAGACCTGCGCTCATGGCGATGGCATGTTGCTCGGCGATTCCCACGTCGATTACACGGTTGGGGTAAGCCTGTTGCATGGGTTTGAGCCCCACAGGAATCAACATAGCGCCGGTAATGCCCACGATATCTTCACGCTCGTCGGCAATATTCTTAATCTCTGACGAGAAAACGCCAGTCCAAGACTGCCCACCCTTTGAAGCAAGAGGTTGACCGGTTTCGGGGTCGATAATACCCACCGCGTGGAACTGGTCGTCCTCATGTGCCCGTGCAGGAGCATAACCCCGGCCCTTTTCGGTAATCGCATGCACAATAACGGGGCCACCAAAGTTCTTTGCAGCTGTCAGCGCGGTTTCCACGGCATCTTGGTCATGGCCATCAATCGGTCCTACATATTTCATGCCCAAATCTTCGAAGAGACCGTTGGGCACCACGATATCTTTGAGTCCCGCTTTCATACCGTGCAGACCGCGGTAAACCATCTCGCCCACAGGACCAGACTTCTGTAGCTTCTGGCGCATCACATCGAGAGTCTTATCGTAGCGGCGATCCAGGCGAACCTGATCCAGACGATTCTGTAGTTCTTGCTGAAGCTCAGCCATATGGTTGGCAAAACCACCCACCGTAGGAGCATAGGAACGACCATTATCGTTCACCACAATCACTACTTTGCGCTGGCGGTCAGCAGCAATATTATTCACTGCTTCCCACGCCATACCGCCGGTTAGTGCGCCATCGCCAATCACCGCGACAGTATAGCGGTCGTCCTCCCCGTTATACTGGTGGGCACGAGAAATACCATCAGCCCAGCTCAGCGACGACGACGCATGAGAAGACTCCACGATGTCATGCTCTGATTCTGCACGGTCGGGGTAACCTGCCAGTCCGCCTTTTTGACGTAGAGTCTCAAAATTGTGGCGACCGGTCAAAATCTTATGTACGTAGGACTGATGTCCTGTATCAAAAATGATGGAGTCGTGTGGCGAATCGAATACGCGGTGAATACCGAGGGTCAGTTCAACCACGCCCAAGTTTGGTCCCAAGTGACCACCGGTCTGCGCCACATGCTGCACGAGGAAACTACGAATTTCCTGCGCCAGCTGATGCATCTCGCTCTCCGAAAGACGATCTAGATCTTTAGGCGTCGAGATGTTCTCAAGCAATCCCACGGTGATCTCCTTTAGTATGCACAATCTTCAGCGGTGACCAGGGTATCTCATCTCAGTACCCTGATGGTTCCGCTGTCTCAACTTTACCCGTCCCAGGGAATAACTTTCGAATTATCAGCCTTCAATCAGGCGAACAGGGCGCTTTCTAAACTTGGCGAACTGAATCTGCTGAGATTCTTCTTCGGCGTCGATAACGCGCGTAAAGCGGGTTTTCATCGTGTCAAATGCCTGCTTGTTCTTATCAATGAGTAAGAATTTTCTGCCCAGCTGGCGGGCGGCATCACCGGTAGTGCCGCTGCCGCCAAAGAAATCCAACACCCAGTCGCCTTCGGTAGAACTCGCCTGGATGATGCGCCGCAATACGCCCAGGGGTTTTTGAGTAGGATATCCCGTTTTTTCTCGTCCGCTCGGAGAAACTATCGTATGCCACCAGACGTCGGTGGGTAGCTTTCCTAAGGCTACTTTTTCTGGAGTAACCAGGCCCGGCGCCATATAAGGCTCACGGTCAACCTCAGTATTGTTGAAATAGTAGCCTTTGGGGTCTTTCACATAGACCAAAATATTGTCATGTTTAGTAGGCCAACGCTTCTTCGAACGAGCCCCGTAATCGTAAGCCCAAATAATCTCGTTGAGAAAGCACTCTCTGCCAAAGAGGGCATCGAGAAGAACCTTGGCATAGTGAACTTCGCGGTAATCCAAATGCAGGTAGAGGGTTCCCGAAGACTTCAGCAACCGCCACGCTTCTTCTAACCTGGGCTCTAAAAATTCCCAAAAATCTTCAAACGAATCGTCGTAGCTAGTAATTTTTCCACGGATCGTCTCGTAAGTTTGCCCTTTGTACCCCACGCGAGTGCCCTCCTGCGAGCGCACCGTCTTCAGAGACTGGCGTTTTTGCACCTTCCCCGTGTTGAAAGGCGGGTCAATATAAATTAGCTGAAAAGACTCATCCGGAAGTTCACGCAGCACATTGAGGTTATCTCCTTGAATCACCGTGTTGGGTGAAGTCGGGGTCCAGATGGGTTCGTGGGGCATGAAGTCATTTTAACAGTATTACTTTGCTTGACAAGAATTTAGCTCTGAGTCCCAATGGAAGAATCATCGAAAGACCAGCGGTCACAATAGGAGTATGAGTAAACTACATCCTTCCCCTTTGCAGGGGCGTCGCCCGCATAAAGAGGAACTGCATCACTTCGAAAACGATGAAATCACCGACCGTTTGCCTACCGGGGAAAATCCCTATCCGGTGAAGTTGTTGATGGTTGGCATAAACCCTGGTCTATGGACCGCGGCAGTCAACGCACCCTTTGCCCACCCGGGTAATAGGTTTTGGCCCTCGCTCGACGTCGCCGGTATTTTGAGTCCTAAAGTAGATGCTTCGACCGGTCTCAGCGATGAAGATGAACAACGCCTGATCGATGCGGGAATCGCCATCACTAATCTGGTACCGAGGGCAACTGCTCGTGCCGACCAGTTGACGGCAGAAGAGCTCAAGGAATCGCGCCAGCGCATTATCCGTCTTGCTGAAGAGCTAAAGCCTCGCGCCGTTGCCATCATTGGTATTACCGCCTACCGCACGGCGTTTTCAAATAATAAAGCTAAGCTGGGTCACCAGGATACATCGGAGATGGATGATTGGCCTCAGGATATCGAATTATGGGTGACTCCCCAGCCCTCAGGTCTCAACGCTCATGAGACCATTCAGACTTTAGGTGACAAGTGGAAGACAATCTGGGACTCAATATAGAATCGGCCCCCTTCCGTTGAAGGGGGCCGATTAGATCAGGATTTTAGTTCTTTTTTACCTGCTGCATCATTCCAGTATCGTGACGGATCTGCCAAAAATCAGCATTGTATATTTCCAGAGCCTCTGGATTGAAGGTAGGCTCCAAACCTTGCTTTTGCTGTTCTTCATAATCACGCAATGCCGCTAAAGCAGGTCTCCTCAAAAAGAGGATGCCTATAATATTCAGCCATGCCATGAGCCCTACACCAATATCGCCCAAAGCCCATGCTGAACCTGCACTGTTAACACAACCCATTACAGTTGCAACCAGAATCACAAATTGAAGGCCACGAATAGCTGCTCGCTGAATTTCGAGGTTTTTAAAATTGCGGGTGAGGTAGCGAAGGTTGGTTTCAGCCATGTAGTAGTAAGCGATGATGGTGGTGAATGCGAAGAAGACCAAAGAAATTGCAATAAACATGGGGCCGAAACCACTAAACACTGTATCAAATGCATTTTGGGCAAAAGCTGGACCAACCACTGCAGTGTCTGGCAGATTTCCACTTCCTTCAGCTAGAACCGGGCTGTCTTCGCTCCCTCCTGAGTAGACACGGTACATCCCCGTGGAGATGATGAGGAAAGCAGTAGCGGTACACACGAAGAGGGTATCAATGTATACAGCCATCGCTTGAACAAAACCTTGTGAGGCAGGATGTTTCACTTCAGCTGCTGCCGCGGCGTGAGGACCTGTGCCCTGACCAGCTTCATTCGAATAGATTCCGCGCTTGACTCCCCATTCAATAGCAGTACCAAGAATTGCGCCAAAAGCCGCGTGAGTACCAAATGCTGAGGAGAATATGAGGCTAAATACAGGAACAATTTGATCGATGTTGACGAATGCAACAATGATGGCGCCGATAATGTACAGCACGGCCATGACGGGAACAACAACAGCTGCAAAGTTTGCGATTCTCTTCACACCACCAACAACGATGAATGCCAAACAAATAGTAACGGCAACAGCAGCCATCCAGGGGTGAATGGAAGGCCATGCTCCTTGCAGTCCGGTCGCTATACCGTTTGCCTGTACACCTGGCAGGAAAATACCGCAAGCCAGAACAGTCGCAAACGCAAAGATGGATGCATAGACCTTGAAGAGTCCAGAATATTTGGTGTGCTTGTAAGCTTTTTCAAAGTAATAAGCTGGACCGCCGCGAAACTCACCGGTGAGCTTATCTTTTTCTTTGTAAATTTGACCCAAGGTAGATTCTACGAATGATGTAGAGGAACCGAGGAAAGCAACCGTCCACATCCAGAAAACCGCACCTGGTCCGCCAAAAGCAATTGCTGTGGCAACACCAGCTATGTTGCCTGTACCGACTCGACCCGCAAGCGACATTGCCAAAGCCTGGAAAGATGAAACACCTTCAGCAGTGGAGTCACCTTTGAAGGTGCTTCGAATCATTGTAGGGATTTTTCGAATTTGCAATAGTCTCGTTCGGATGGTGAAAAAAACACCAACGATGAGACATAGATATACGAGAACAGGCGACCAAATAATGCCGTTGACCCAATCAATCGCAAAAGCCATGTGCTACCTCATTAAGAGAAATCGTGCGCTTAGGCGCTGACGTCATTGTTGAACAAATTACTTTTTGTGAACTGTAGCACATATATTTTAGGAATGTGAACTGACTTACCCATGAGGGACTGTAGTCTTCATTCAAAAAAATGAGGTCCCCCGTATAGGGAGACCTCATTTTTTGCTGAATTATCAGACATTCAGGCGGGAGTTTATAGAATTACTTGGAATCACGAACCAGGTTACGCAAAACGTACTGGAGAATACCGCCGTTGCGGTAGTAGTCAGCTTCACCTGGGGTATCGATGCGTACTACAGCATCGAATTCGGTGGTGGAGCCATCTTCAGCGGTTGCAGTAACCTTTACGGTCTTAGGAGTCTTGCCCTCATTCAGCTCGGTCAGGCCGGTGATGGAGTAAGTCTCGGTACCGGTCAGACCCAATGACTCGTGAGACTCGCCCTCGGGGAACTGCAGAGGCACAACGCCCATGCCAATCAGGTTTGAACGGTGGATGCGCTCGAAGGACTCAGCAATAACTGCCTTGACGCCCAGCAAGGTGGTGCCCTTAGCAGCCCAGTCACGAGATGATCCGGTGCCGTATTCCTTACCGCCCAATACAACCAGAGGAATACCAGCAGCCTGGTAGTTCTGAGAAGCATCGTAGACAGTGGACTGTTCACCATCGCGGGTGAAGTCGCGGGTGAAACCACCCTCGACGCCGTCCAGCAACTGGTTCTTAATGCGGATGTTCGCGAAGGTACCACGAATCATGACCTCGTGGTTACCACGGCGTGAACCGTAGGAGTTGAAGTCCTTACGTTCTACGCCATGTTCAATCAGGTACTGACCCGCAGGGGTTTCAGATTTGAATGAACCAGCCGGTGAAATGTGGTCGGTGGTGACCGAATCGCCCAGCTTGAGCAGAACGCGAGCGCCTTCGATATCTTCCACAGGGGTGATATCCATGGTCATGCCCTCAAAGTATGGGGGCTTGCGCACGTAGGTGGAATCGGCATCCCAGGCGAAGGTATTGCCGGTGGGAGTATCGAGGGACTTCCAGCGATCGTCGCCATCGAAGATGGTTCCGTATTCGTTGTTGTACATCTCGGTATCCACTGCCGAAGCAATGATTTTCTCCACCTCGGCGGGGTCGGGCCAGATGTCCTTGAGGTAGACATCGTTGCCGTCCTGATCCTTGCCCAGTGCGTCCTTCTCAAAATCGAAGTCCATGGTGCCAGCCAGCGCATAAGCGATAACCAGAGGAGGTGAAGCCAAGTAGTTCATCTTAACGTCAGGTGAAATTCGACCCTCAAAGTTACGGTTACCTGAGAGAACTGCAGTTACTGACAGGTCATTTTCGTTGATAGCCTCAGAAATCTCAGGCTCCAGCGGGCCGGAGTTACCGATGCAGGTTGCACAACCATAGCCCACTACATAGAAACCAAGCTTTTCGAGTTCAGGGAGCAAGCCAGCCTTCTCGTAGTAGTCAGTAACTACCTTAGAACCGGGAGCAATGGAGGTCTTGACCCAAGGCTGCGCGGTGAGTCCCTTAGCCGCTGCGTTGCGCGCAAGGATACCTGCGGCAAGCATGACTGAGGGGTTCGAGGTGTTGGTGCAGGAAGTAATCGATGCGATGGATACAGCGCCGTGATCGAGCTGGAACTCGCGGCCGTCTTCCATCTTGACGTCGACCTTCTTGGACGCGCGGCCGAGGAGCTTCTTGGGGGCGTTGTTGTCGAACTCCCCTACCTTCTCTTCATTGCTTTCAGCACCGGGACCACCCACAGCGTCAGATGCAGGGAAGGACTCTTCGATGTCAGAATCTAAATCGGTTTGCTCGACGTAATTGGGAAGATCCTTGCGGAACTGCTTCTTCGCTGAATCCAACTCAATGCGATCCTGAGGACGCTTGGGACCAGCGATAGAAGGCACCACGGTGGAAAGATCAAGTTCGAGGTACTCAGAGTATTCAACCTCAACTGAAGGATCATGCCACAGGCCCTGTTCCTTGGTGTACTGCTCAACCAGAGCAATCTGTTCTTCTGAGCGACCGGTGAGGCGCAGGTAGTCCAGTGTGACGTCGTCAATCGGGAAGATTGCAGCAGTCGAACCAAATTCGGGGCTCATGTTACCGATGGTCGCACGGTTTGCCAGAGGAACCTGGGTGACGCCCTCGCCGTAGAATTCAACGAACTTGCCGACTACGCCCTGCTTACGGAGCATTTCGGTGATGGTGAGAACGACGTCGGTTGCCGTAGCGCCCGAAGGAATGGAGCCGGTGAGCTTAAAACCAACAACGCGAGGAATCAGCATGGACACGGGCTGGCCGAGCATAGCTGCTTCTGCTTCAATACCGCCAACGCCCCAGCCGAGAACGCCGAGACCGTTCACCATGGTGGTGTGGGAGTCGGTGCCCACGAGGGTATCGGGGTATGCGCGCATGACTCCGTCAACTTCACGGGACATGACGGTGCGAGCCAGGTATTCGATATTGACCTGGTGAACGATACCCATTCCCGGGGGCACTACCTTGAAGTCATCAAAGGCGCCCTGACCCCAGCGAAGGAACTTGTAACGCTCGCCGTTGCGCTCGTATTCGATGTCCATATTGCGGGTAATTGCATCTGCAGTGCCGAACTTATCAATCTGAACCGAGTGGTCGATGACGAGTTCAGCAGGTGCCAAAGGATTAATCTTGGAGGGATCGCCACCCAAGTCCTTCACAGCTTCACGCATGGTAGCAAGGTCCACGATGCAGGGAACACCGGTGAAGTCCTGCATAATCACGCGTGCGGGGGTGAACTGAATTTCGGTGTTGGGTTCAGCGTGAGGATCCCAGTTAGCCAAAGCTTCAATGTGATCTTTGGTGATGTTCGCGCCATCTTCGGTGCGCAACAGGTTTTCTAGAAGAACCTTTAGGGAGTAAGGGAGCTTCTCAGATCCCTTGACCGCATTCAGGCGGAAAATTTCGTACTCGGTGCCTTTGACGTTCAAAACGCCCTTGGAACCGAAGCTGTTCACAGTAGTCATGTGAACTCCTCTCGACACTGGTCTTTGGGGTAAAGCTCTTTCAAACCGCTCACTTTGCGCCGTTTGCGCCAGCCAATGACGCAAACGGCGAAGTTAGAGACAGTTTGACACTAAGCTCTATTACACACCAGTGTACCTGCTTATACCTCATTCCTATTTTCGCAACAAAACACTGACTAAATACAACGTCTTTTTCAGAAGTGGCTTAGCGGCGTTCAAAGCGGGCAATAGTTTCAACGTGGTGAGTACAGGGATACATGTCCAACCCTTGAACCTTAGCCAAAGACCAGCCCAGCTCTCGCAAGTAACCGGTATCGCGCCCCAGTGCCGCTGGATCACAGGCAACGTAGACGATAGCACGAGGGTCTAGCTGGTCAATCTGTTCCATAACTTGACGCCCGGCACCTTCACGAGAAGGATCAAGCACGACGACGTCGGGACGAGCGAATGCACGGTATTCAGGTTTAGTGGAAACGTTGCGCAGAACTTTAGCTACATCGCCACGCACCACTTTGATTACGGTTTTGGAAGAGCGCTCGGTGCGGGAGATTCCCTGGCGGGCAAAGTTCTTTTCAGCGTTTGAGCTGGTCACCGGTGAGCCTTCAACAGAGAGAACGTGCCCCTTCTCCCCCACTGCATCCGCGAGAACGCCAGTGAGAAGACCTGCGCCAGCGTAGAGATCGAATGCGGTTTCTCCGCTCTTCAAATCAGCAAATTCACGCACTAATGCACTGAGGGTTGCAGGCGCTGCCGCATGATTTTGCCAGAACCCCGCACCGTCCACCTCAAAGTTCAATTTCGCGCCTTCGAACGAAACGTTCTCTTGTAAGACGGGGTCACCCCAGAGAACATCCGCTGCTCTGACGCCGCGACCGCGACCGGAAATACGTTCCGCCGTGAAGCGAACCGCAATACGCCGTTCTTGGAAATCTCCCCAGATTTGTTCAAGCTGAGGTTTGAGGTTCTCGGCAACCACTGCGGGTTTATTTTCCGCGCCTACAGTAAATTGCACAAAACGCTGCCCGGTAGAAGACACGGCGGCATCCACTCGGGAAATACCAGAAAGTTCCAATTGTTCCAGGTGCAGGTTCTCTAGCGCTGCTGCTGCCAGGGGGAAGCCATCCACAGTCTGAGGCTCATTCGACTGGTGCGGATACATAGCAATATGTCTCTGAGCGTCTACACCAAAATGAACACGTGTGCGCTGACCTAGCTCTTTTTCACTCACGGGTTTCACGGTCAACTGCTCCAGAAGCGGGTGGTCAGCAGCAATACCGCCCAAACGTTGGAGTTGCTCTGCTATCACGACGGCTTTCAGCTCCTGCTGAACCGACGGGGTAATATGCCCAAATTCCATGCCACCGACTGGCAACCGGTTCCCTTGAGCTGCCAGGAGAGCATCGGCAGGTGCCCAAGGGTGCTGCCGTCGGTTTGCAGAAGCAGAGAGAACCTCTACTGTATCTGCAAAAAAGAATCGGTTTTTCGGTCCGCTGCCCGTAATCACAGCTCGGACTGTTTCGCCGGGCAAGGTGTGACGCACGAAGAAAACTCTGCCGTTGGCTCGTGCCACGAAAGACCCACCGTGGGCAACTTTTTCGGGGTTAAGCTCCACAATATCGCCGATGGAAAAGTTAATTTGATCTTCGGACTGATGATTCATTAAAAACTACTTTCTACGCTCATCTGGCTGTTGAGACAGTTCCTGAGCTAGGGATGAAGGTGATGCCTGAGGCTTTTCCACCGGATGACTACGCCCAATATTCCAGGGAACCGAAGCAATAACTACTCCGTTTTCTCGACGTAGCTGATGGGCAATCCGATGAACGGTGCGGCGGTGAATCAGCGATTCCCACCAGTGGCTCACCACGTACTCGGGCAGATAAACCACCGTAACATCTCCAGGTGAAGTTTCGGCGCGGCGGCGCACATACTCCCGCACAGGCTTGACCTGGTCTCGATAGGGAGAATCAAGAATTGTTAGGGGTACGGGAACAGCCAACTGCTCCCATTTCGTGGTCATGGCTTTTGTCCGCTCTTCCACCACGTTGACTGCAATCGCTTCAATGCTCGACGGGCGGGACGCGCGGGCGTAGGCAACTGCTAACGCAACGGGCTTACGCACCCGCGGTACATAAATAAGAGCGTGGACTCGAGCGGGAAGAACTCTTGCTCGGGCAAGGGAATCATCGTCTGAGCCCAGTTTGAGGTCTTCATCAACCGTTTCATAGTGTTTGCGGGTCATCAGCATCAGTCCTACGGTGGCAGCAATAAGTATGAGAGTGATCCAGGCTCCCTGGGTGAGCTTGGTGAACAAAACGACGATCAGCGCAGCCACGGTGACCATCAGCCCAAGAACCGTTACAGCTAGGTCACGAAACAGCTTGCGCCGCTCCATCTGACCGAGGGTAACGCGTAGCGTGCGGAAACGGTGCCAGGCAACAGCGCACTGAGTCAATGACATCGAGGTAAAAGCACCGACAATATACAGCTGGATGAGTGCGTTCACGTCGGTTCCAAAAATCAGTAGCAGCACGGCAGCACTGACCGACAGCATGATGACGGCGTTGGAGAAGAGACGGCGCGAGTACCGGGCGCTGAGTTGAACGGGGAGGTACTGGTGCTCAGCAATAGTTGAGGTGAGGAGAGGAAATCCAATGAACGCAGTGACCGCAGCCATCATCAGGATCCCCACGGTTGCCAGAGAAACCAGCTCTGTCATCCACCCACCGCGGAACACGGCGTCGGTAATTTGAAAGAGCAACGGTACTTGGTGGAAATCTGCACCCACCTTTTGCCCGTCGACCAGGAGGAATCGCTGGGGGTCTTGCACCACCACAGCACCGGTCTTCTTCACCAGATAGGTAATTCCTACCATCAATACAGCTGAAATCAGACCCAAATACATGAGAGTACGGGCGGCGTTGTGCTTCTTGGGAGAGGCAAAGAACCGCATTGAGTTATTGACCGTTGAGATACCGGTAATTGCGACTGCACCCGAGGAGAACGCTCGGGAAAGCAGCATGGCCAGGCCCACGCCAGTCACCAAATTCTGCACATGGCCTTGAGGAATCACCTGATAGTGGCTACTGGTAGCACTGTGCAGAGTACCCGAAGCATGCTGGATAATTCCCGCGGTAATCGTCAGTCCAAGGAGGACGAGGAAGGAATATGTTGGAATAGGGGCAATTCTTCCCATTGACCGCAACCCGCGCAGACAAAATATCGTGATGAGCAGGAGCAATCCCAGGGCTATCCCCCGGTTATAGGGCTGAAGCTGGGGAAAAACAGAAATGATGTAGGTGGTGGCCGATGCGATAGAAACAGCCACCGTCAGCAGATAATCCACCATTGAAGATGCCCCCTGGATCATCGCAGGTACAGGCCCTAAACGGTTGTGTACCAGCATATAATCACCACGCTCAGAAATCTGCGAGATGTTATAGCGGTAAGTTCCCACCACAATCAGAAGCGTGAGTGAAATGCCAAAAGCAACCCAGGGGGAAAACACCAAGCCGGCAGTGCCAGCAAAAGAAAGCATGAGCACAATTTCATCGGGAGCATAAGCAACAGAGGAAATACCGTCTGCGCCCAAAAGTGGCAGGGCACGCCTTTTTGAGAGCCCCAGGCTCTCAATATTTGCACGGTGTGCGGGGGTTCCCCACACCGAGTTTGCCACACTGCTCCAAAATTTACTCACAGCCACTAAGAGTAGTCATTTGTGAAGATAAACAACAGCGCGCAACTAGCAAACACTGCAATAATCACAGAGAACACACCATTCCCGCCGTCTGCAGGCGCGTAGTCTAGAATCGACATTGTTGTTGACGCTGCAAGTGAGGAAAAATCAGTGCCACATTTCGTGATTATGGGTGCCGGACGAGTCGGCGTCATGCTTGCCCACACGCTAGAAGATTCTGGTCACACCGTTGCGGTCATTGACCAAAACGAGCAAGCCTTTCGCAGGCTGCGTAAAGACTTTAGCGGCAAAAAAATCACCGGTGTAGGCTTTGACCGCGAAACGCTCAAACGTGCCGGAATTGAAGATGCCTATGCGTTTGCCGCCGTTTCCTCAGGAGATAACTCGAACATCATTTCCTCCCGTGTGGCACGAGAAACCTTTCGCGTTGCACATGTGGTAGCCCGCATTAATGACCCTAATCGTGCAGAATTCTACCAGCGATTGGGTATTCCCACCGTGGCAGCAGTGCGCTGGTCCACTGACCAGGTTCTACGCCGTATTCTGCCCGAGCAAGCTATGGCAGGCGACTTCCGTGAAGCTTCTGGTCGGCTTATCCTGGCAGAGCTTCAACTCAACGATGAATGGGCTGGGCACGCTCTGACCGACATTGAAGAAGCCGCCGGCGTCCGTATTGCCTACGTCACCCGTTTTGGCGAGGGCATCCTCCCCTCGGCACAGAGCTCCTACCAGCAGGGGGACGTGGTTCACGCGATGATGCGTATTGAAGATATTAATGAGATTTCAAGCGTACTTGCCAGCCCTCCGCTGACTGAGGAAGAACGAGAAGAGCAGGAGAACTAACCATGATCGTCCTTATCGTTGGCGCAGGCTCGGTCGGTTCATCTATCGCCCGCGAGCTCGTCTCCCACGGACACCAGGTCACCATCTTGGATGAAAAACCAGAAACAATCGGCCGCACCGAAATAACCGGAGTTCAGTGGGTCATCGGAGATGCCTGCGAGCTATCCGTACTACGCCGTGCAAAGCCAGAGCTGTGCGATGTCATTGTTGCCGCTACCGGCGACGACAAATCCAACCTAGTGGTTTCCCTGCTCGCCCGTAGCGAATTCGGCGTACCTCGCACGGTAGCTCGCGTCAATAACCCTAAAAACGAATGGCTTTTTGATGACTCTTGGGGTGTCGACGTCGCTGTTTCAACACCGCGCCTGATGACCTCTCTGGTTGAAGAAGCAGTGGAAGTGGGCGACGTCGTGCGCCTGTTGGATTTGCAGACCGGCGGAGCGATGCTGGTGGAATACACAGTTCCTGCGGGCCACCCCATTATTGGCCATACCGTCAGCAACATTCAGTGGCCAGAAGCTACAACTCTCACCGCTATTTTGCGTGACGCCCAGCCTATCGTTCCCACCGGAGATGAACCCATCGTCGGTGAAGACGAACTCTTTTTCATCACCACCGCCGAGGGCGAAGAAGACATCCGCGCGCTATTTAGTTAATTCAGCGAAGTTTAGCTAAATCAGCGAAAGATCCCTAGCTGAGGTCGGTCGATGCCACGTCAGCGGGTTTTCTCGTCATCATCCAGGTCAGCCACAACAGCGCAATATAAAGCGGCATGCCCATGAAGAGGCGAGCGATGCCGAGCAAGGGCACATTATCTGCGAAGTAGAGCGGAACCTGAACTGCCAATCGTGCGACAAACATGGCAAAGATAACCCAAGTAGCCACGGTATAGGCTTTCAGTCTCGCCGGTTCAGCGCGCCAGGTCTCTGATTCGTTGCGGAGGAAAGAATAGAAAAATCCCAGCACCGGCCAGCGGAACACGATGGAAACCAAAACCAGCAGTGCATACAGACCGTTCAAGAGCAGACCGGGTAGATAGAAGTCAGCGGCATCGCCGGTGCGCAGTGATGACCACGCACAAATGAGTACTCCCACAAAACCTGAAAGCGATTGCACCAGCGAACCTCGCTGCGCCAGACGTACAAGGCTAAAGACCAGCGCCACAGAACCTGCTGCCGCCAGCGCAACGTAAAGATTAGCTGTAGCAATAAAAACGCAGAGAAAAAGAAATCCCGGAAGCAACGCCTCGACCATACCGCGAACCCCGCCGACGGCATCCATCACATCAACTTCCCCATTCTCGCCGCGCTTAAAACGCGTGCCTGCTTGAGATAGTGCAGAAGAAAGATTGGGGTCAGTTGATGATTCGGTGTCGATCGGGCGCTGGGGCTTTTCTGTTGGCATTAGAGACCTTGTGATTTCTGAAATTTTTGGTGGCCGCGATGGCGGATGAGGCGCAAAGGAACAATTTCGTAGCGCGGATTATAGATTCGAGCCGGCATTGGTGAAACGGTAAGCATACCACTACACCGAATGTAGGTACCCGCCACGATACCGGGCACATCTTTTTGCCCGTGCCAGATGAGAGTGACCCGCTCCCCTGGATTCAAAGGCGGAGAGGTGGGATACAACGGCGGTGGAGATTTCGGACGCGGCGTGTACACACGATATTGGGGAAACGCTACAGAAGCGTCCTGCTCCTCGTCGTTTCCTGCAGAATCCTGATCCTCGTCGTCATCGTCGTCGCTACCTGCACTGATATCGACGGGCTCCACATCATCATCAAGAACTTCAACGATAGGAATACCCGTCAACTGATGGGAGCTCGACGGCGGAAGGGGTCGAGATTTTTCAACTTCAACCACTGCCTCATACCGCGGATTAGCACCTGACGCCGGAAGAGTCACCTGAATAACTCTCCCGGCAAGTCTCGCACGAAATCGCGAAGGATACTCGGTTAGTCGCTTAGGCGCTTGCTCTACCATTAGCCGATTTCAGTGATTTCAGGGCCGCGGCGGGGTACCTGACGGCTCTTAGAAGACTCCGCGGCAGATTCCGTTTGCTGGTTTTGCTGATTGTTTTGCTGAGCTTCCACCACCGATTCAGGAACGGTCATGGGTAGAAGATCTCGCGGAGGGCGAGGATCATCGCCACGTACTACCACGATAGAGCGGAAAATTTCTTCCATCTCTGCCGCTGATTCGGGCTTAACCGCCGCTTCGCCGGAGAGAACACCTCGCAAGAACCAGCGGGGACCATCTACACCCACAAAGCGAGCGACGCGGAAGCCTTGGCGTCCATCAGCAGTCTTTGCGGGAAGCTTTGAAATGAGCTGGCGTCCCAATGGACCATTGGAGTACTCCACCGTTCCGCCCTGCTGGCGCACAGAGTCAGCAATTTCTCGGGAGATATCCTCCCAGATGCCGCTTGACTTAGGGGCAGCAAAAGCTTGAACCTGCAGATTACCTTTACCCTTGGTGAGTGTAACAGCAACCATCTGCTGACTCTTCTGCTCCACGTCCAAGCGCATACTGAGACCATCGCTCATCTTGACCTTCATGGAACCAAAGTCTAGGTAACCCTTGTCTGTATCTTGCTCGGAGCTATCCCAAGGACCATTAGAGCGGTCAAATTCGAAAGAAACGAGATTATCTTCGGACGACGGCGCGCCCGGACGGGACACCTCTTGTTCTTGCTTCGAAGCGCTCTGTGACTCTGGCACCGCAGAATCATCTGGTGCGGTCGTAGCAGCTACGGAAGTTTCCTCCGCCTTAGCTTTTTTCTTTTTACCCAAACCAAACACAGCGAATCCTTCTCATTCTGGGGTCTTCATCTATTTCACATGACTCGATATCTATTTTATTTTAGTCACGCGTACTCTTGAATTCTTAAGGTAGCTCTAGCGAACGCCGCTTGAACCAAAGCCGGTGGAACCACGCGCCGATATTTCCAACTCTTCTACCTGGCGGAAATTAGCGTGTTCATACTTCTGAATAATGAGTTGGGCAATACGATCCCCACGCTCGATAGAAAATGATTCTGAGCAGTCGGTGTTGAGAAGGCACACCATAATTTCGCCCCGGTAACCAGAATCGATCGTACCCGGCGCGTTCACTACGGTGATCCCGTGTTTGACCGCCAGTCCAGACCGGGGGTGAACCAGGCCCACATACCCGGCAGGCAGAGCAATCGCAATTCCGGTTTTCACGAGTGCTCGCTGCCCCGGCTCCAAGACCAGCTTCTCTGTGGAACGAAGGTCCACTCCGGCGTCGCCGTCCTTGGCGTAACGAGGAATTTCTAGCTCAGTATCAAGTATCTGAATCTGCACATCAATCGGTTTCATCACAGCTGTTACTGTACTAGAACTCTCTGAGCACTTCCCTGGGAAAACAGACTAGGATGGTAAAAGATTGTTATCTCAAAGAGGAATCCGACGCTCTCCAAGAGAAATGAAAATTCAGAAAGGTGCCGCATGCAGTATCAGGAAAGACTTTCCCCGGGCTTTGGAACGTGGATATTGATTGTCTGCGCAGGTGTGGCATCGTTTTTCGTGGGTGCGCCCATTTCAATCACCGTAGGTGTTATTGCCGCCATTGTAGTCACCATTCTTCTAGGACTCATTCTCTACCTGAGCTCCCCCGTCATCGAAATCACTCCCGAATTTGTTCGAGTAGGACGGGCACAAATTGAACGTGAATATGTAGGTCTTGCCGAAGGGTTCAGAGGGGAAGCTGCACGAATTGCAGCGGGGCCGCAGCTCGACGGGCGTGCGTTCATGTGTTTTCGCGGTTGGATTGATCCCAAAATCCGCATCGACATCACCGACCCAGCAGACCCTACTCCCTATTGGCTAGCTTCGACTCGGCATCCAGAAAAAATTGAAGAAATTCTCAACGCAGGAAAAGAGCTGGGCACCCCAGCTGAGACAGTGAGCTAAGGGCTTCGCCTCGTTCACTGATATAAAAAGGGAGGATGAATCAAATGATTCATCCTCCCTCTTATACTGCTGGAGCCAGGTTCAGTCAGCTGAAATTTAGCCTTCGCACTCTACACAGAACTTGAGATTGCCCTCTTCGCGCGCAATCTGTGAACGGTGGCGAACCAAGAAGCAGGAGGCGCAGGTAAATTCGTCTTCCTGTGCAGGTAGAACAACAACGTTGAGTTCTTCATTAGAGAGGTCTGCACCGGGAAGCTCGAAACTTTCAGCAGCAGCGTTTTCATCCTCATCTACTGCACCGGACTGCATTTCAGAACGGTGTCCGTTGAGTTCCTCAATGGACTGGTTGTTATTGTCTTCATCTTGCTTGCGAGGTGCATCGTAATCGGTAGCCAAAGTTAGCTCTCACGCTCCGTTTGTCAGCGGTGGGGTCTCTTGTATGATGCCCAGCCTAGGTCAAAAAATTCGTTGTCAGCGCCACGAGGGATCATCTGCGATGTTCTTTTTTCGTTCGGTAACGCGTAGCATTTTCCACTATTAATTCTCATATGTCTAGTTCAGGCAGATAAATCAACTTCATACTCTGCCTTGCGAAGTAATTTTTTTTGGATCCTACAAGGGTCTTTTTTGCTGTTCTCTCTCGAAGATGAGTGAGTTTTCCTCTCAAAATCGGTTTATTTTTCCCATAGTTATCGGTAAACAGGTAGTCTTTTCATGAATCCCTGTTTGAGTTGAGGAGAAGTATGTCCGATTCGCACGCCATTGAGCTACGACTGGTCAAAATTCATGACGATGGTGAACATCTTGTTCTTAAATCGTCAGACGGCACCGAATTCACGTTGCCCATTGACCAAAATCTGCGCACCAGCGTCGCTAAAGCTCGACGCCTTCAGCCAGCTCGTTCGCGCAGTGGCTCAGGCGCGTTTGGTCCCCGCGACATTCAGGCACGATTCCGCCAAGGCGCAACAGTAGAAGAAATCGTTGAAGAATCAGGGTGGGACGCCGAGCGTGTACGCCGCTACGAATGGCCTATTGTTGCTGAACGCGCGCATATTATTACTGCAGCTCGATCCGTCTTAATCTCCTCCATTGATTCCTCGCGCAATGGCGAGGGCAAAGCTGCCAACCTCGATGAGCATATTGCTCGTCAGGCTCAAAAATTTGGCTTCGATGAAAACTCTGCCGACTGGAATACTTTCCAGCAAGAGTCTGGCTCTTGGACCATCTCTGTGGACTTCAATTTGCCCGATGCTGTAGCAAATGACTTGCCTCGCGGTGTCGTCTTTCCCGCACGGTGGAACTATAACCCTGCAAATCAGGGGATCTATGCTTCTAACGAAAGTGCCTACTTCTTGATGGGGCGTGATGATTCTTCCGACGGGCCGCTCCCAGGAATCGGGCACCACGAGACTCACGCAGAGGAACCAGAATCAACGCCTGCAGTACAAAAACCGGCTCGATCGGTGGGCGCTTTGGCGCCTGCACTTACCGCTGAACAGATGGAATCTGTACGACGGGCAGAAAAGTCTGCGGGAAACATCGGTCAAAGTGGCACTCGTAACATTCACTCCGCTCGTGAGCGCAAGCTAACTGATTTGCTGGAACGTGCACGCCGAGCATCACTGGAAAAGTCCGATTCGACTGTCGCATCTCAGACAACTGCAGAGCCCGTTGCACCGATGCCTTCTCCTGAAGTTCCCCAGGAGATGCCGCCCAGTGACTCTGCAAAATTTTCTCAGTCCGAGGAGAAATCGGCTCCAGTTAAAGAATCTTCTACTGAACAAGATTCAAAATCCAATGGGGATCAAACTGAATTCACTGTCCCGGTAGTTGTAGATACAAACGTCATCAGCGGTTATCAGCAGTATTCACCCCGGGAAAATCAGCAGGAGCAGCCTGGAGAAGATACATCCGCTACTGCATCTGCGCCCAGCGCCCCCGAGTATGAGCAGAAGGCTTCTGAAGAACAGCAACCAGCCAAGCCTACCCGCCCCAAAAGGGCGTCAGTGCCGAGCTGGGACGACATTATTTTTGGAAACCAACGCAAGTAAGTTGATTGCATCGCCCTGAGATGTCCGCGCTGTCTGGAGTTCTTCATGAAACCAGGCAGCGTTTTACTCGTATCTGCAAACTTTAGATGGGTAAGATACTGTGAGAAGAAGTACCCTTTGATATTCCCCCATCAGGCGTACTATATATTGTCAGGCTTGAATAAATCACTCGCAATCCAGGTCTGAAGTTCGCATCACACCGCAATAACTAGGGAATCATTTCATGACGAAACCCCATCAGGACACATCCTCAGAGTTCGAGGACTTTTCCTCTGCTGACTCCCCCACAGAAAATCTGCCTATCCAAGAGGATTCAACTGAACAGTACTCCACCGATGAACTGGCAGAGGGCTATGAATATGTGCACCCCGATGGTACTACCACCGGATCTCCCGTCGAAGAAGATGACTCGCTCTCTCATCAGCTATTTCTCAATGGAACAGTAGTAGAAAAACGGTCCCTAGCAGACCGCCTTCAAGATCGTAAAGAGTCGCAAGCGCAGCAACGCGCTGAAAAAGAAGAACGGGAACGGCAAGAGCAGGCAGCGAAAATCGCTGCTGGTATCGCCGCAGTGCGTGCCTCACGAACTGACGAAGGTGTCGTAAGTTCCGTGGCCTCTGAAGAAGAAAAGCGCTCTCACCGTGGGCTTTGGGTGCTTGGCGCCTCTGCTTTTCTCGTTCTACTAGGTGGAGGTTCTCTATTGGCGTTGGGAAGCATGAACAACGACCCGCAACCCATGGCTGTGCCTGCCGAATCTTCTAGCTCCGCGGCGTCTTCTACCTCCGCAACTCCGAGTTCGGCAAAGCCCTCCGCCACGCAGACAGTTGCTGCCCCTGAAGTTAAATACGTAGAGCAAACTACTGTTCCCGTTGCACCGGGTCAGGTGGATTATGTAGAAGATCCGGCAACACAGGCTACCGAATCGCCAGTTCCTGCACCCGTCCAGACTCCAGGGGCACCTGTTGCTCCTCCAGTTACCGCAGCACCATCGGCAGCGACCGCCGAACAGCCTTCGGTGGAACCGACGACCGAAGATCCCAACGATGCTGCTCCTACGACTCCAGCCCCGACAACCACCGCTCCAGCTACGCAACCCCCAGCAACCCAAGCACCGGCACCGTCCGCTGCTCCTCAAACTGTTGCCCCAGTTCCTACAGTGGCTCCGGCATCGCCCAAGGGACAAACCGGTGCTCTACAGCAAACAAGCGCGGCAAATATACAACAGATGCCGGCACCCACTAACTAACGGGCGAGCCCCCGAGCGATCTACAAAGTGGTAGAGGTAGCGTGATTATCTACCTAGCGTGAAGTACACGCAGGGGAACAGCGGTTTCCTCACATGTGAGCGATCCGTGTTGCCCCACCATGTTTAGCGCATGCGGCTTGAAATGACGCATGTCATACAGTGCAATGGGTTCACGGCAGCTGATGAGCACATCACCAATACGATCCCGTGCCTGCTTGTTGAGATGAGGCCCAAAATAACCCTGCTCAAACAATTCTTCGCTGTCTAGAATCCAGGCTTTTGACCCCCATCGCTCTGCCCAACGCCGCATGGTCTCCATTTTGGCGGGCACACTGGAATCTTTGAGGAGTAATTGCACCATCCGAGGCTCCCCCGCTGTATGAGCCACATTCTCAAGCAACTCGGCATCTTCTGAATAATCGATTCGGTTTTCAACGGCAATATCAACCATGCCGTGGTCGGCGGTCAGCAGAATGAGTACATGCGGGGGCACGCGTTCTGCTAGCCGTCGCATGGCGAGGTTCAGTTCTTCGAGCTGTTCAATCCATTCTTGCGATTGAACACCATAGCGGTGCCCTGCCTGGTCAATTTCACCCCAGTACATGTAAACCAGCGAGGGCTTACGAGCAGAGAGAATACTGCTTGCCATAGTGATCCGAGCTGTAGTCGATTGAGCGTGGATAAACCGTCCACCGCGAAGACCAGATAGGCTAAGCCCACTTTTCTCATACTTATTCAGGGATACCGTAGCAACATCGCAGTGGTTCTCAAAGCGCTCGAAGACCGTGGGATAGGGTTGCCATTCTTTGGGGTCTACTCTTTTGTCCCAGCCAGAGAGCTGATTCATCACCGATTCGGTGCCGGGGTTATAGACCTCATATCCTGCAACGCCGTGATACCCGGGAGGTAGAGCGGTGCCAAAGCTCGTCAATGATGCCGCCGTGGTGGAGGGGTAAGCGGAGTGGAGCGGACCCAGGGAGCTTGTCTTTTTAAGGTAGGGAGCGTAGGAGCCATAGCGGTTGAGGAGGTGCTCTCCTAGCCCATCAACCATCACTACGCACACGCTACGATATTTTTTCGAATCAAATCCAGCGTGCGTAAGACGTTCTTCCAAGTTCAGTACGTCATGCCGCCCCTGCCCTAACCAGGGGTGGGGATCAGGCGTCAGCGATTGCCCGGCAACCAGCGTGCCTGCAGATTCAAAGAGATCTGCCACATTATTTTCAAAGTAACGCGGGGGTTCTGGCAGCTCAACGCCGCAATAATCCTGCAATGTCATCGTTTAGAGTCCTAGCTGGCGGCGTCGAAGTTCTTTCGCAAAATCACGAGCACGGTGCACGGCTTCTATACCATCTGCCGGGCCGCTAACTCTCAGCACTACGTCCTCACTCGGTGCGACCCCGGTATATCCGTGATCGGCAGTACAGGTTGGATCAGGACACTGTGCCGGTTGCACATCGAGACGCTGCCCGCCCGTCCACGAAATGGTTAGCGAAATTTCCGACGGATCAGTGGTCTGTTCAAACTGCTGGGGCTGTGGGTAGGAATAGCTCATACCCACAGAACGGAGGGCAGAGATTTGCACAGATTCCACGTTGACGTGCGCCATCACCGACTCCCCTTCGTCATCTAACTGCTGATCATCCAGATGAGCGACCATCAGCAATTCTTCGGCGATAGCCAAAACGGTGATGTGGCGGTGGATTTCGGCATTATCGATATGCGTTTCCAAATGCACCAAATGTGCCGAGGGTTCTAGTCCCAGCAGCCCATCATTGACGGCGCTCTTGACGAGTTCCGGATAAAAACCCAATCTAGAAATAGATTCTTCTAAATCCTGCATCACCGTATTCGCCACTGTTCACTCGCTTTCGCCAAAAAATACTGAGGTTAACCAGTCTAATAGTTTCTGCTTCTCATCCTATAAACCAGCTTTAGAATCCGTCGCTTCTGCCATTTCTGTGAACGCCTAGGCGCTCAAAGAACGACGCGCGGAATCTGTTCGTTGACGGGGATTACCCAAGGTAATTTTGGCTCGAGCTACGGTCAAAGTGGTCTCGGAAACGATAACGGGACTCAGCTGAAGTGAGGCTATTTCTGGGTGGTTATCTTTCATCAGCGCCACTCTGGTCGCTAAATCCTCAAGAAGATCCACACGCACTTCGGGCAAATCATCATCCCCAAAGAGTTTGGAGGCAGCTTTGGGCGAGCGAATGAGTTTTTCTACATCACGTTTAGTCAGCGGAGGAATTCTATAGGCCCAATCTTCTAGGAGAGCCGTGGTATCGCCGCTCATACCGAATGAGATTACGGGTCCCAACAGGGGGTCTTCGATAGCTTCCATTACTGCAGATTGCCCGGCCTCTGCCTGCTTTTGTAGCTCAATTTCCTGCTTGCCATAACGAGCCAACCGCTTTTTCATGGTCTCAAATTCAGCGCGCAACTGCTCTGCATTTTCAATGCCCAGGCGCACACCGCCCAAATCAAGTCGCTTGCTGAGCGCCTCGTCGGTGGACTTGAGAACCACTGGGTAGCTACCTAGTTCTTCCACCCTATCTACCGCTTCTTGCGGTGAGTCAACAGTGGTGGACGGTAGCAACTCAATACCGTAAGCATCAAGTAAGGACGCCACGTCCTCTTGAGCGAGAGGAAGAAGATTTTCTCCTTGAACTCGGGGCATAAAATCAGCAATCAGATGAGCCGCGGTATCGGGGCTCACTCCTGAAGGGGTAGCGTAAGTTCCGCCTTCTTTTTCACGCCATTCCACATAATTCATCACGGCAGCCAAAGAATCGACCGCCCCCATAGGCGATGCGTAGCAGGGCAACCCTGGATGCTCAATGGTCGAATCTTGTACCAGCCCCACCATCGAAGCGGCATTTTCAATGATCCCCGGAAAGACAGCAAGTATAGGTTTAGTGATTTCCTCTGCTACACGCTGGGCAAGTGAAGCGATTTCCCGGCAGACCTGCGCGTCCTCGTGCATAAAGACCACAATGAGGGCGTCGACGTCCGAGCTTTCCGCAGCGGTACGAAGCATTTGCTGAACAAACGCACTGTCCTCATGCTCGAGATCCAGAGCAGCATCTGCAAGCTTTACCTCTATTTCTTGGGTATTAGCCCGATCAGCTACCATCTGAGCCAGTGCGGTGGCATTAGAGACTACAGCCAGGCGGCGACCAGAAGGAAGTGGCATCGAGACTAATAACTGTGCAATATCCAAGACCTGTTCGCTGGAATCGGCGCTAATGACACCCGATTGTTTAAACAGAGATTCCAAAGCGGTCGCTGGTGCAATAGACGTTCTACCAGTATGCCCCGGAGGCAACTGCATTCCAGTGACGGCGTTCTTAGCTACAATAACCGGTTTGTTACGAGATAATCTGCGCGCAATTCGACTAAATTTTCGGGGATTTCCAATAGATTCAAGGTAGAGAGCACATACCGAGGTCCCCGGATCATCTTCCCAATACTGCATCAAATCGTTACCGGAGACATCGGCGCGGTTGCCCGCAGAGACCAAGGATGAAACACCGATTCTCCGGCGAACAGCCATATTAGAAAACATCTCGCCCATCACTGCAGACTGGGTAAAAACGCCAAGAGTTCCGGCTTGGGGATCGTGTTGATTCACCGTGGCATCTAGGTTGATTTCGGGAGAATTGTTGAGAATACCAAAGGACGCCGGTCCGATGATTCGCATGCCGAAAGAACGCGCTGTGCGAACCAAAGCTTTTTGGCGAACCTGCCCTCGTGCGCCGTCCTCTGCATATCCTCGTGTGAGAATTAAAGCGCCTCGGATGCCCGCCCGACCGCAGGATTCAACCACTCTCTCCACCTGTTCAATGGGAACCGTGATGAGTGCAAGTTCAACGCCTTCCGTTTGATCTACGGAAGTAACGATGTTGGGAGATTCACCTGTACTGTCAGAGATCGCTCCGCCCTCCAGGCAAACTCCCCAAATCTTGCCTTGATACTCTCCCTGTCGAATAGTCTCAATCATGGGCTGTGCCTGATCGGGCCATGTGGGTGCACTACCCACCACGGCGATCGACGCAGGATTGAGAAGTTCACTAATCGATTTGGCTTCTGCACGGTGCTCACGCGATTCCATGACCTGACGGGACCGATCGGTAGGGTCAATGTCAAAACGCACCATCACGAGCCCGTCATCAAACGCCCGTGAGACGTCGTAGCCGGTATCTGCAAAAACGTTGAGCATCGCACGGTTCTGAGGGAGAACTTCAGCGGCGAACTTATTGATTCCTAGTTCTTTGGCGGCCGCTGCCAAATGTTCGAGAAGAATAGAACCAATCCCCCGTCCTTGGTGGCGGTCTGAAATCATGAATGCGACTTCTGCCTCAGTGGGGTCGTCGGTGCGGTCAAAACGGCCGATACCTATCATTTCGTCGCCGAGCATCAGCACAAATGCAACTCTGTCTTTATGGTCCACTGTCGTAAACCGAGTGAGCTCCTTTTCACTCAACTGAGGTTTGGGCGCAAAGAAGCGAAGATAAATCGTTCGTTCGCTCTGCCCCGCATACATCTGCTGGAGAGCGTTACGATCGGTAGGAATCACGGGGCGCAGGTGAGCTGTTGCGCCGTCGCGAAGTACCACGTCTGCTTCCCAATGGGCGGGGTAAATAAAGGGGATTTCAGCGGTGGTTGGCGCGCCCTTAACTAATGGTTCCCGCGAACCTATTTGATGTGATTCGGTTGCGCGCGGTTGTTCAGACATTTTTGTTAACCCCTACCCGGTTGGCACAGTACTTCTGAGAGAAAGATTTATCAAAAGAAATCTGGGGTATTCTTTCAATAACTCTTAGCAACTAGCCTATATCGAATATGGTGTGGATAACACAAAAACGGTGCCCTCGTTCTTCATATATGAAGAACGAGGGCACCATTTACATCTCGCAAACTGCAAGCGCAGAATCTACGGAGAGATTATTGTTTAGGCGTGACGGCGACGGGAAGCCACAATCGCTGCGCCGCCCAAAGCGAGCAGCGCTACAGCACCGATAGCTAGTTGCACGCCGGAGAAACCGGTGTGTGCTAGGCGCTGACCTAGGCTAGGGGTCTCCGCCGTTGCGGTTCCTTCAGCAGGAGCAATTTCCTGGGAAGAGTCCACTACTGGGTTATTCTGCTGTGGTTCTTCTACGATCGAAGGCTGCGCCTAAGGATTAGTAGCTACTGTAGCGGGTGCCGAAGACTCTTCTGAAGGTGCTACCTCAGGAGCAGTTTCGCAATAAGTGGTCGGAGTGGAAGAAACAAGGATGTGGATCAACTGATTTGCCGCAATCTGATCCATTTTCAGAGTGAAACCGTCCGCTGCGCAGTCAACGGTGTAGGCAGTGGAATCAACGCACTGCAAAAAGGTGGGATACCCCTGCGACTGGTCGCCCTGGTAGACAGCTAGGGTGTCACACTGAAGATTTACGTTGCTGGGAGTATCGGTAACGGTGACGTAGCTGAGCTGACCGGGCACATCGATTGCCCAGCCGGCATTGCCGCCCTCACGTGCCCAGCCATATTTCACTAGCTCAGTCAGCTGTCCAGGAACTACACCAGAACCGGCGGGTGTAATGGCGGTGGAAGTTCCACCCCAATTCACGTTAATAGGCTGACCGGGTACTGCGCTATTGGAAATCTTTACTGAGAACGTAAGGTTTCCATGGACATTGATCGGGTGGGTTGCCACAAAATCAGTAAGGGTCACCACTACAGCACCGTTTTGAGCCACAGCCTGTGCCACTACGTTCCCATTTTCATCCAAGATGGGGAAATTATTGGTCAAAGGAATGAGTTCCTGGGGCAGGGCAAGGGTGAAAGTATCACCTGGCTGTGAGTAATCAGGAGAACCTGCCATGCGGCGTTAAGAGTGAGGACGTCGCCTACCTTGGCTTCACCCTGGGTATTGATGTTAACGATGGCGTTGTTAATTTCGCCGGCCTGAGCTGCAGAAACTGATCCTACTGTCATTCCGCCGATGGTAAGTGTGGCAGCTGCGATAGCTGCGACGTGCTTGCGCATATTTTCCCCTAAGTTAAGAAGCGCTGCTGAATTTAAATGTGTGTTGTTTTCAGCATTGTTATTTCAATTCAAGGGAATTGGTAAATCTAAGAAACAGATAATTATTATTAGATGTACCGCCAATTCACGATATATTGTCCGTCATCGGTATCCCCGATGGGCAATATTTAATCCTCGAAGTATCGCTTGATTGAAGCCTACCAATCCCATCAACCATAGAGTGAGACCCTGGGCACATCTAATACAAATGTCCCCTAAAGTATTAGTTTTACCCATCCTTTTGGTTAACAATATTCCATTCTTTTTGTCGATTCTTTATCCTTTTTAATAATTAATTCCTTATCTTTTAAGAGAAATTAAACTCTCCTCAATAAAAGAAAATTAAGCACCTTGGCACCGCTGACCTGGAGTAATACCCTCTAGGCAAACCCTCATTTGATAGTTCCTCTCCCTGTTCATCCAGGCGGTAAACTAGAGAGAAACAAGAACCCACAGCTGAAGAGGTATAGATGGCGCGCCGCTCCAAGACATTTCAGGATGATTACCCCACCGATGTCGTCGAAAATATCGTAGATATCGATGTTTCTTCTGAAATGGAAACCAGCTTCCTGGAGTACTCATACTCAGTGATTTACTCTCGCGCGTTGCCCGATGCCCGTGATGGTCTGAAACCGGTTCAACGCCGCATCCTCTATATGATGCAGCAAATGGGTTTACGTCCTGACAAGGGGCATGTGAAATCTGCCCGCGTGGTCGGGGAAGTCATGGGTAAACTCCACCCCCATGGCGATTCAGCGATTTACGATGCGATGGTGCGCCTTGCTCAACCCTTTGCTATGCGCATGCCCCTGGTAGATGGGCATGGCAATTTCGGGTCTCTCGATGACGGTCCGGCGGCGTCTCGCTACACTGAAGCTCGGATGGATCCCGCAGCTCTTGCCTTGACGGCGGATCTCGACGAGGACGTCGTCGATTTTGTACCTAACTATGACAATCAATTCATGCAACCTGCGGTTCTCCCCGCAGCCTTCCCCAACCTTTTGGTGAATGGGTCCTCAGGTATCGCTGTGGGTATGGCGACCAATATGCCGCCGCACAATTTACGGGAGGTTATCGCCGGTGCTCAACACCTGCTTGCGAATCCCGATGCATCTCTCAAAGACATCATGAAGTTCATCCCCGGCCCCGATTTACCCTCCGGAGGTACAATCGTAGGTTTGCAGGGTATCAAAGATGCCTACGAGAACGGTCGGGGTATTTTCAAAACTCGTGCCACAGCGTCCATTGAGCAGGTTTCAGCGCGAAAACAGGGCATTGTAATTACCGAGCTACCTTACATGGTGGGTCCGGAAAAGGTCATCGAAAAAATAAAGGATGGCGTCAACAAGAAGAAGCTGGTAGGCATCTCAGACGTTACTGATTTGACGGACCGCAAACACGGTTTGCGCATGGTAATTGAACTCAAAAACGGGTTCAACCCGCAAGCTGTTCTTGCATCGCTCTATAAGTTCACCCCGCTTGAAGACTCATTCGGTATCAACAATGTGGCACTCGTTAATGGGCAGCCTCACACTCTCGGTCTGCTGGATTTGCTGCGGGTCTACGTCAACCACCGCGTTGAGGTTGTACGCCGTCGTACCGCTTTCCGCCTGAAAAAACGCCAGGACCGTTTGCATCTGGTGGAGGGTCTGTTAGTTGCGATTGTAGATATTGACGAGGTTATCCAAATCATTCGCTCCTCGGACGAGACCGCTCAGGCTCGCGAACGCTTGATGACTATCTACGATCTGACCGAGGTTCAGGCGAACCATATTCTGGAGCTTCGCCTCCGCCAGCTCACCAAGTATTCGCGAATTGAGTTAGAGAAAGAGCAAGAAGAACTTCAAGCGGAGATTTCCGAGTTAGAGTCAATTCTGGCGCAGGAATCTAAATTGCACCGGTTGGTTTCAGACGAATTGCAGCAGGTTGCCGATTTGTATGGCACCGATCGACGGACCAAGCTAACGCAGCGAGACGATTTGGAGAAAGCCGTTTTGGCAGCGGCTCCCGATACGCCGAAGAGTAAGAAGTTGGGTTTGGCGCTCGAAATCGCTGACGATCCGTGCTGGGCGGTGCTCTCTGCATCAGGCATGATGGGGCGCACCAACTCAATCCGAACTCAATTACAGGCCTTGCCCGATCCTGCTAAGCGAGTGAAGCATGACGCGCTCCTCTCTCTTGTACCGACCACCGCTCGTGGAGAAATTGGTGCAGTTACTTCTGCCGGACGCATGATTCGTGTGAATGTTATGGATTTGGTGGTGCTGGAAGAAAGCAATGGCGCTCCCCTGCTGAATTCCGGAGTGAAAGCAACAGAGGCAATTACACTAGCGCGAGGTGAAACGCTGGTGGGGATTGCTCCGCTGAATCAGATTATTGCTCTAGCAACCGAGCACGGTCTCATTAAGAGAGTGAATCCCGAATACCCGCTCAACGCCGATGAGTGGGAAATTATCAAGCTCAAGCCCCGAGATCGTGTGGTAGCGGTGCATCAGTGCGCTTCTAACGATTTGAATCTCACCCTGGTCACCGAGCAGGCGAAGTTGCTGACTTTCGATGCCGCCAAGGTCCGACCCCAGGGCAGATTGGGAGGAGGCATTGCGGGCATCAAGTTGGCAGAGAACGACCGAGTCATTGCCTTAGGCGTTACAGCCCCCGGTGCTCCCGCTCAGGTGGTGACCATAACGGATGGTTCGGCAGAGGACGGCGCTGCTGCCTCCGCGAAGGTAACCGAACTCAGCGAATTCCCTGCCAAGGGACGCGCTACCGGTGGTGTACGAGCGCATCGGTTCTTAGCGGGGGAATCAAAACTTTCTGTAGCCTTTGTGGGAGTTGGTCCTGCTCGCGCCACCACTGCCGCCGGGGTTGCTCGTTCATTGCCCACCGAGTTTGGGGTGCGAGACGGCTCAGGAGTTTCACTGAACCAATCGATTGCTTTGATCGGCCCCAGTTTTGAAGAAACTCGCTACTTGCTAGGTGCATTGGGATCCCGTCAAGAAAAAGTAAAGTCTCCTGGTGCCCCGGCGGAAACTTCCGACCAGCCAGAGGCTGAGTCAACTGCGGTAGTTGAGTCTATGGACCCGCTCTTCTAAGAGCAATTCAGCTGTGGCAAAGAAGACCCCCGCGCCATCGCGCAGGGGTCTTCTTGCGTTGTTCTGCTCTCTTGGCTCTATCCTAATTTGACCGTGCGATCGCATGCGGCAATATCTTCTGCTCGGTGCGAGACGAGGATAACTGCCGGGTGCGTTACTCCGTTACGACGTCGGGAGGTGCCTTTGGTGCCTTCGGCAACTTCCTTAATCAGAGCTTGAGCTGCAGGAGCATCGAGATGGGCGGTGGGTTCATCCATGAGCAGTAGCGGTGAAGCAGTCAACAGTGTACGGGCGATTGCAATACGCTGGCGTTGTCCACCTGAAACGTAGGAGCCACCCGCGCCCACCGGCGTCTGCAACCCCTGGGGCAGGGACCGGACGAAGTTACCCAGCCCTACACGATCGAGCACTTGGAGCATCTGCTCATCGGTGGGTCGCTGGGAGCCATCGGTAGCCAACGCAAGATTATTAGCGATGGTCGATTCGAAGATGTAGGCGGACTGGGGGCACCACGCAGCGTATCCCCTCAGATCTTCCTGGAAAAGTTCTTTGCCATTGATGCTGATAGCACCTGATTCCAGAGGTAAGAAGCCGAGTAAGGCTGCTAGCGCCGTCGTCTTACCTGAACCCGATGGACCAGTGATGCCCAGCCACTGCCCTGACCAAATATCGGCAGACAACCCGCTAAAAACAGGTTCTTTCATCCCGGGCCAGCGCGTGGAAACATTATCCAGCATCAGGTTGATGGGAGCGCCAGTAGTTTTCTGCCGCAGCAGATCGGCTGGTGTTTGCGCTGCTTCTTGTTCTTCTGTTCGTAAAGAAATGAGCGGGCGCATCCGGGCAACTAGGTGGGCGAATGCCGGCCACGAACGAACCGCTTCAAGATGGGCAATGGTGGTTTCAAAAAGGGCGGTACACATCAGGACCACTACCGCTACCAAAGGAGCAGCAATTTCTCCTCCGCGCACGTCATTCCAGGAGAAAGCTACCACGCCCAAAGCTGCTCCCCACCAGCACAGGACGGTGAGGGCCTGACCGAATCCGCTGGCACCCGCAGTTGCTTGGGTAGCTTCAACGTTTTTCCGATCCTTATTCTCAAAGGTCTTAACCGCCAGGTAGGTCAGACCGTTTGCACGCAGTTCTTCTGCCGAGTCCATGGTAGATACACCGAGTCGGAGCATTTCAGAGGTTGCCTCGCGCGCTATGGAATCTGCCTGGTAATCCAGGTAGAGGGCTACTGCGGGAATCACAAAGGTAGCAACTGCCACGGCAATGGCCATGAGCGGAAGAACAGATGGGACTGTCAGAGCCGTCACTCCGAGCACCAACACCATTACAACGAGGTGGGAGGCTACCGGCAGAATAACTCGAGGCAGGGCATCCCGCAGTTCATCGATGTCTCCGATGAGTCGGTCAAGAATATGGTCGCCCCTCAGAAGCGAGCGGATAGAGAGCACTGTATGGCCGGCTGATTTCCAGGCGCGAACGCGCAGACTATTTGCTGCTCGCAAAATCGCATCGTGAGTTTTCAGCCGTTCAGCGTAGCGCAAAGTAGCGCGCCCCAGCCCAAAGAACCGCACGCCCACTACAGCAATGAGCAAGTACATCATCGCTGGTTGTTCTGCGGCACGCACAATCAGCCAACCGGAGAGTGCCGTTAGCGCGACCGCGCAGCAGACAGAAAGTACCGATAGAACGATGGGAACTATCGATTGGGCTATGGTTAATCCGCTGAGGTCCCTTACGTCGCTAAGGGTCTGCAGAACGCCTCCCGCTTTCACGGGTTCAGCCTGAGATTTCTTTCGAACTGGTTTGGCTACCTGTGTGTCATTTTGTTGGTTCACTGCGCGTTTAAACGCTGCAAAATCCCAGCCAATGGATTTGGAAGGTTCGAGCTTCCACCTTGTACCGCTTGCTCCTGAGACTGCATGTAAATGGTAGTCGGTGCGGCGGGTCAGGGATTGGTCGTGCGTCACGATCAGTAAGGTCGCGCCCGTCTTCGCGAGCGCCGCTAATGAAGCATTCACCCTCAGGGCTGCCGCGGTGTCCAAATGGGCGGTGGGCTCATCGACCAGTACAGTCACGCGCTCCCCCAGCTCTTCCAAAGCATCGACGCGCGCCAGCGTACGGGCAATGGCCAGACGGCGCATCTGCCCGGCGCTGAGCGCTTCTGGGGAAAGGTCTGCATACTCTTGCAAACCTACAATACTGAGATAGTTCATGTAGCGGGCGCGACCGTTGGGCGAGAGCGCCAGCGGGCTTTCCTGGGTCATCAGCGATTGGGCGGCGGTGAGGTCTTCGATGGAGTGCACTTCGACCGGGAATCCGTAGAGAGCCACTTCGTTGAGGACAGTGGTGGCGATGAATGACGGTGATTGACTCACCCACACGACCGATCCGGTACCAGAGACTTCCCCGCTGACGCTCATGGGTTGGGAGTTACCGGTAGGTATGAGTCCCGGTGCCACCGAGCCGCTGATGACGCCCAACAAGGTGGATTTTCCGCAACCCGAATACCCGGTGATAGCCGTGGTTGATCCGTGGGGGAATGAAAAACTGACTCGGTCGAGGATTTGGGGTCTGCCGGGGTAGCTGACCGAAACGTTGGAAACGCGCAGTTCATCACCTTCGAAGGAAACGATGCTTCCGGGTACTGGGCGGTCAATCATTTGCTGGGCAGTACGAAGAGCCGCTATTCCTTCTTCAGATTGGTGGTAGGCAGAGCCGAGGTTGCGCAAAGGCTGGAAGCACTCGGGTGCGAGAAGAAGCGCGAACAGGGCGACGTCTAGCCCCATTTGCCCGTGCACCAAACGAATTCCGATAACAACTGCTACTACCGCCACCGATATCGTGGTCATCAGTTCGAGCCAGAATGAAGAGAGGAATGCCGAACGCAGGGTTTGCATGGTGGTTTTGCGGTAACGTTCACCCAGGTCACCCATTGCCGCAGCTTGACTCCGCGCACGTCCCAACCCTACGAGGACAGGCAGACCTTTCACCAGCTCGACAATATGGTCGGATAGCCGAAGTAGCTCGCGTTGAGCCACCGCGGTGTCCTGCCGGGTTGTCTTACCAATCAGAACCATGAAAAGTGGAATGAGCGGAAGGGTAAGAACCAGGATGAGAGCTGAAATCCAGTCGTAGAACGCAATAACAACCAACAAAATAAGGGGTGTAATGAAGGAGCTAACCATTGCCGTCAAAGTTTTTGCGTAGTAACTATCCACAGCGTTGAGCCCACGTGACAGAAGGACGGCGGTGCCGCCTGTACCGTCCGGGGTATCGACGCCGCCGGTGGCCAGCACTCGCTGAATCAAGTTTGCCCGTACCTGAGATTTCACGCCGGTAGCAGCCCTTTGCGCGCTATAGCTTAAAGCCCAGTCAGCCAGCGCCCGCCCTAGTGCGGCGAGCGCCCCCACGCTCACTAACAAGAGGACAGTAGGCTCGTGCCCGAAGTTTGCCCACCAGAGTCCCTCCACCCGCGCTTGAGCATTTCCCTCAAATATTGCTCGCTGTGCGGCCTGTGCTGAGGGGTATTCCACCCCGGAGTTAACGGCAACGTAGGTGAGCCGTGCTAGATAGGCGAGGGCGGTTCCTATGACCGCAGCGAACATGATGGAACACAGTGTTCGCAGAATCGTAAATAGAGCAAAGACACTCAGGTGCTTGCGGGCTGAAGGCCCCAGCGGTGGACGTTGATCCATTGATGGTGCGAATCCTTTGAATCGGAGCGAGTAGATTCTTTCAGTCTAACGAGGGTCAGCATTTTGGTGAATTAGCCGGCTCTTTTTGGCGAGAACTGTGCGTCACAGCTTGGTTGCTCTCCCCTAGTTCTGTGGGGTCATGAGCATCTGGAATATGTTCTACTTTCATGCGCTGGCGGAACTGATAGTAGCTCCAGCATTGGTAGCCAATGATGAGTGGCAACATGATTCCCACTACCCACGACATGACGGTCAGGGTGTAGGGCGAGCTGGATGCATTGGTAACTGTCAAGCTGTGTGCCGGGTTCAGAGTTGAGGGGAGAACGGTGGGGTAAATTGCCAGAAAAATACCCAGCATTGAACCGCACACAAACAGGGAATTTCCTACGAAACTGCGTCCCTCGCGTCCTTGAAGCGCACTGATATATCCCAGGATTAGCCCAAGGACACCCACCAGGCACAGGATATAACTCAGCATCCCGGCACTTTCTCCCTTCCACTGCAGTAGCAGAGCCCAGATTAGCAGCGGCGCGGAGCCCACCAGCATGAGGGGACGCTGAACAGCTCTCGCCCTATAACGAATAGGACCATCCGTTTTGAGAGCAATAAACGCTAACCCCTGAATGAGCGAAAAACAGACGACGGCGATACCGCCCAAGTAGGTGAAAGGAGAGGTGGCCCAGGCGAAAATATCAATGGAATTTCCACGCTCGTTGAGAGGAAGCCCAGTGGTGGTGAGTGCAAGAAGCGCTCCGATTAAAAATGCGATACCGAAGCTAGAGAGGCTCAATAGCGTGTTCCAGGTACTAATCCATCGGGGATTATTCTGTTTCCCGCGGTAGTCGATAGCTACTACGCGCAGAATAAGAAATACCAGCAGGAGAGTCAATGGAATGTAGAGGGCGGAGAAGAGCGAGGCGTACCAGAAGGGGAAGGAAGCGAACATTCCTGCCCCTGCGGTAATAAGCCATACTTCGTTACCGTCCCAAACTGGGCCAATCGTATTCAGCAAGAGACGACGTTCTTTTTCAGTCTTGGAAAAGGGTCTGCTCATGAGCATCCCCACTCCTAAATCGAAGCCATCAAGCACTAAATACCCGCAAAAGAGTATCCCGATGACGATAAACCAGATGGTAGGCAACAACGGTTGATCAGCAAAAATTTCAAACATGTCTATCCCCTAGTAGGCAAACGCCAAAACGTCGCGATTATTGCTGTTCTCATCCGAATCCTCATGCTGCTCCACCAGCTCCGGCATGGCGGCTGGAATCCCAGCCCGCACATACCGCGTGAGCAAATAAATCTCCACCACAGCCAAAATGGCGTACAGAGAACCGAGCGCGATGAGCGAGAACAGAATGGTCCCACCACTGACCTCCGGCGATACACCGGCAGCGGTAAACAGCATGACCGACGTATCCTCCTGAAAATTAGGCGCCACGACAAAGGGCTGCCGCCCCATCTCGGTGAAAATCCAACCGGCAGTGTTTCCAATAAAAGGGAACCAGAGAGCAATTAAGTGGAAATTCTTCAACCACCGAGAATCAGGAACAGTTCCCATACCCTTCTTGCGAGTAATCCACAGCGCATAGATTGCCACAACTGCGCTCATCCCGCCAAAAGTAAACATCCCCCGGAATCCGTAATAGGTAATCTCAAAAATCGGGGTATAGGTAATCTCTTGCCCCGCCATCTGGCCAAAGCGCTCAGGATCATCAGGATAATGGGTGCCCAATTCATCCTGATATTGCTTCAGCAGAGTCTCCACTCCGGGAACCGGTTCAGAGAAATTCTCATACGCCAAAAACGAGAGCAAACCTGGAATTTTGAGGGGCGTGATCAGATGATCACAACTCTGCGACGACGGATCTATCGAATAGGAGAACACAGAGAAGGACGTACCGTCTTCACACGCGGCCTCTGCCGCAGCCATCTTCATGGGCTGTTGCTGAATCATCAACTGTGCCTGAGCGTGACCGGTAAAGGCTGTGCCCAAGAAGCCCGCTATCGCGATGACGGCACCAAAACGAAGCGCGTAACGCCAAGCATGGAAATCTTCTGCATCGCGAGCACCTTCACTGCGCTCGCCGATAACAACTTTGCCATCCGCTACCGTGTCGATGCCCAGTTGACGACGTCGCCACAGATGCCACCAGGAAATACCGACCAGGAAAGCGCCGCCTACCAAAAGAGCACCGGCGAGGACGTGGGGAACGGTTACCAGGGCTGTGCTGTTGGTGAGCACTGCCCAAATATCGGTCATGACCGGGCGTCCGTCTTTCATCTCAACACCTACAGGGTGCTGCATCCACGAATTAGCCACCAGGATGAAGTAAGCAGATGCCCACGAACCAGCGACCGCAATGGTGATGGTGGTGGCGTGAATTGCTGGTTTGAGTTTGCCCCAGCCGAAAATCCACAGTCCGATGAAGGTTGATTCGAAGAAGAAGGCAAGCAAACCCTCCAGCGCAAGCGGTGCCCCAAATACATCTCCTACGAAGCGCGAATATTCGCTCCATGCCATGCCGAATTGAAATTCTTGCACGAGCCCTGTGGCAACACCCATGGCAAAGTTGATGATAAAGAGTTTGCCCCAGAATTTTGTGAGTCTTTTATACCGTTCTGCGCCGGTACGAACGTAGCGCCAGTGAAAAAACGCGACCAGAGGTCCCAAACCTAGGGTCAGTGGCACCATAAAGAAGTGGTAGACGGTGGTTATACCGAACTGCCAGCGAGCGATGGTGAGCGGATCCATGCCTTCCTCTTTCGTGAGAAGTCAGGTGTTGTGATGTAACCAAAAAGTTTCCCCTTACCATACCCCCGCTATTCTGAGTGTTCCCCGGTAAAACAGTGCGCTTCTCTGCAGTGAATCAGTGCCCCTCTTGACGCACGAATTAAGGTTCTGAAAACCTCAACTGCCTGGTGGAAGTAGGCTTTTTCGTTATCTTGTGTGTCCCTTGTGGATGTTTTCCCACGTCCCCCACGAAAGCCTCTTCCTTTCTCCTTTTAAGCGCAAAAATCCCCGAATTATTCCTGGGAAAACTTTCGGGGATTTTCGCTACGAGTTTCAAATTATCCTGAAAATGGAGGAGCTGACATAACCCTCTTTTTTATGATGATTCTCATAAGGTATTTTTTACCCTATCGGCTGGTCTCATCCTATCGATTACCCAGCAAACCTAGGCTTTCAACCGCCGCTTTTTCCTGGCGGAGTTCTTCAACTGATTTT
>NZ_LXTU01000008.1:0-14645 GCF_001683935.1 Rothia sp. ND6WE1A
CTAACCCAAAATAGTACGAATGGCGGTTCACGAATCTCAAGCCGATTCGAGAACCGCCAAAACTCTTTAAGTACCCAAAATATTCCACGTGTGCAACCCCCCCTGAAGCCGACACCCCCGAAAAAAAATTAAGGCAAAAATTTTGACTCAACAGGGGAGCGGTTTCAAGTTAAATGCCTGGTTGAAGCGAATTCCGCGAGAACACGCGGCAGTGTTCCAAACACTACCCAGAAAGGGCCCACAGATGTGAGCAAGAGCCCCACCAAGCGATAGCCCAAGCAACAATGTGGATAACCCAACCAGAAACCCGCAAACAAGCCTGAGTAGCTGTGGATTAAAAAATATTCCCACAATTTATAGTCAGAAACCACACTATATTGGGGTATGTATTTCCAGCTAACACTAGATATAGTATTAACCGTTATGAGGAGCCCCTAGAGAATCCCCTATAAAAACCGGCCACAACCCGGTTCCAAACGCTCATTCTCGTTCCTCTCCCCACCATTCACCGCAGATATCGGACGCCCCACAACGCGCCCTCAAGGAGCTAAACAATGTCAGTTACGGTCTATACCAAACCCGCATGCGTTCAATGCAACATGACCTACCGCGCACTGGATAAAAACGGCATTGATTACACCACCGTTGATGTAACCGAAGACGCCGCAGCGCTCGCTCGCATTAAGGAGCTCGGCTACATGCAGGCGCCGGTAGTTATCGCTGGAGATGAACACTGGTCAGGTTTCCAGCCCGACCGCATCAACGCTTTGGCATCCTAGCTCCACCCGCTGCCGTGTCATCGTCGTCCTTGAAGGATTAAGAAAGAGCACGGTAGCTTAGCTAGCCGCTCACGAGGCAGCACCCGTGTTTCTTCCCAGGAGATGACGAACATGGAATCCCAAGTACTTCAGGCGCAGCCAGAAAATGAACAAACTGGCGAACCCTGCATCGTGTACTTTTCATCGGTTTCAGAAAACACCCACAAGTTCATAGTAAAAACAGGTATAGACAGTATCCGTTTGCCCCTCAAAACCTCCGGTGAAACACCGTTGGTTCACCACCCCTATGTGCTCTGCGTACCCAGTTACGGTAGACCTGGGGGAGCCGGATCCGTACCTCCTCAAGCAGTAAAATTTCTCAACCAGCCCGGCAACCGGAAACTCCTCCGAGGAGTTATCGGCGCCGGTAATACAAATTTTGGATCGCTCTTTTGCATTGCAGCTGACAAAATAGCCGCAAAGTGCGACGTCCCGGTGCTCTACAAGTTCGAACTCATGGGCACCACCGAAGATGTAGAAAACGTACAAGAAGGATTGAAAGCATTTTGGAGAAGCAACTCTCTGTACCCCGCCACACTATAGAACCCGGCCACGACGATCCCTCAACCCCCGAAAAATTTCGCGGTATGGGTTACCACGAGCTCAATGCTCTATTGAACCTCTACGATGAGCAAGGCAATATTCAATTCGACGCCGACCGTCAGGCAGCACGCCAGTACTTCTTGCAGCACATCAACAACAACACCGTTTTCTTCCACGATCTCGAAGAAAAACTGGAATACCTCGTACAGCACCAGTACTACGAGCAGGAAGTCTTTGATCAGTACAGCCTGGACTTTGTCAAAGAACTTTCTAAGTTCGCATATTCTTTCAAATTTCGTTTTCCCACCTTTCTCGGAGCTTTCAAGTTCTACACTTCCTACGCGCTGAAGACCTTCGATGGCCAGCGCTACCTCGAACGCTTCGAAGACCGCGTGGTCATGGTTGCGCTACTTCTTGCAGAAGGCAATGAAGAGCTCGCCAAGGAAATCGTAAAAGAAGTTATTTCTGGACGATTCCAGCCAGCAACCCCCACCTTCCTCAACGCTGGTAAAAAGCAACGTGGTGAACTTGTCTCCTGCTTCCTGCTCCGCATCGAAGACAATATGGAGTCCATCGGTCGCTCCATTAACTCGGCATTGCAGCTTTCCAAGCGTGGTGGCGGTGTGGCTTTCGCGCTGACCAACCTGCGTGAAGCTGGAGCTCCCATTAAGAAAATTGAAAACCAGTCTTCGGGCGTTATTCCTGTGATGAAGCTTTTGGAAGACTCCTTCTCTTACGCTAACCAGCTCGGTGCCCGCCAGGGTGCAGGTGCCGTATATCTGCATGCGCACCACCCCGATATCTACTCCTTCTTGGATACCAAGCGCGAAAATGCTGATGAGAAGATTCGCATTAAGACTCTTTCTCTTGGCGTCGTGATTCCCGATATCACTTTCGAGCTGGCAAAGCGTAACGAGGACATGTACCTCTTCTCGCCCTACGATGTCGAACGAATCTACGGTGTGCCTTTCTCAGACATTAATGTCTCTGAAAAGTACTACGAAATGGTAGACGACGCGCGCATCAAGAAGACCAAGATTAATGCTCGCGAATTCTTCACCACTCTGGCTGAAATTCAGTTCGAATCCGGTTATCCCTATGTCATGTTTGAAGACACCGTGAACAAGGCGAACCCCATCGAGGGCAAGGTTATTATGTCTAACCTGTGTTCTGAGATTCTCCAGGTGTCAGAGCCTTCGAAGTACCACCCTGATTTGGGTTATGAGACCATCGGTAAGGATATTTCGTGCAACTTGGGCTCGCTGAATATCGCACTGACCATGGACGGCGGCGATATTGGAAAGACTGTGAATGCGGCTATTCGTTCGTTGACTTCGGTATCTGATCAGTCCGATATCCGCTCGGTACCCTCTATCGAGCGCGGTAACAGCATGTCCCATGCGGTCGGTTTGGGCCAGATGAACCTCCACGGCTTTTTGGCGCGTGAACTTATCTACTACGGTTCCGAAGAAGCATTGGATTTCACCAATATTTATTTCTACACGGTGACTTACCATGCGATTCAGGCTTCGATGGAGATTGCTCGCGAACGCGGGGAGACCTTTGCAGGGTTTGAGAATTCAGATTATGCAAATGGAGCCTACTTTACTAAGTACATTGAAAAGGAATGGAAGCCTGAGACTGCTCGCACCGCTGAGCTCTTTGAGGGGCACCATATTCCGACTCAAGAAGACTGGAAGAAGCTGGCAGCGGATGTCGCTGAACATGGTATGTACAACCAGAACCTGCAGGCTGTGCCCCCCACCGGTTCTATTTCTTACATCAATGGTTCAACCTCGTCGATTCACCCCATCGCGTCGAAGATTGAAATTCGTAAAGAAGGCAAACTGGGGCGCGTGTACTACCCGGCACCGTTTATGAACAATGAGAACCTGGATTACTACCAGGATGCCTACGAGATCGGGTACGAAAAGATTATTGATACCTATGCTGTGGCAACCCAGCACGTTGATCAGGGTCTGTCTTTGACTCTGTTCTTCAAGGACACTGCGACTACTCGTGACGTGAATAAAGCGCAGATTTACGCATGGCGCAAGGGTATTAAGACCATTTACTACTCGCGTATTCGCCAGTTGGCGCTAGAGGGTACTGAAGTTGAAGGTTGCGTATCCTGCATGCTGTAGGTTTATGCTAAATGTCCCGTCTGCTGTGTTGAGCAGGCGGGACTTTTCTTTAGCGTAAATGATTACTAGCAGTATTATGTATATAACTGATAAGTTAAACTGATTATTTTTGGATGGCGCTATGAGAAAATTTTTAGAAGATGACGCGCGCAACCTCCATTACGTGGTGTTCAGAATGCATCGACGTCTGCGCAACGAATCCCTGCACGAATCCCCGCTAACTGTTTCAGAAGAAACGGTGCTCTTGGCTCTGTCTGCACAGCCGAATCAGACGGGGGCAGAGCTGGCGCGATTTCAACGTATTACTCCACAGTCAACACATATGCTGGTTAAGAACCTAACTCGAAGGGGTTATATTTCTTCTCACAAGAGCAGCCTCGATCGACGTCGCAAAGAGCTAGTTCTCACCGAACTGGGGGAGCGGCTCATCTCTGCCATTGAGCTCAAAAGACTCAAATGGATTCAAGAGAAAGTCGATGCTGAGCTAACCGCGGAGGAAGCTAACACTGTGCTTAAAGCGTTACCTCTGCTACGTCGCCTGGTTGATAGACCCCTCGAAAGTGCGGAGAAGAAACTTCTCCGCGAGCACTAGAGAATATTCTCACTTTCAATTTCAAGAGCTGTCTCGCACTGGTCGAACGTGCGAGAATAGATAAAACCGATTATCACTTTTTCAAGGAGTTTCCCGCTGTTATGAGCGAAAAAGTCGAACTAGTTCACCACGTCGAAGCCATCAACTGGAACCGCATTGAGGATGAAAAAGACCTCGAGGTGTGGGATCGTTTGACCTCGAACTTCTGGCTGCCCGAGAAAGTGCCGCTGTCCAACGACGTCCAGTCGTGGAAGACTCTGACTGATGAAGAAAAGCAGCTCACCATGCGCGTCTTCACTGGTTTGACCCTGCTGGATACCATCCAGGGTACTGTGGGTGCGGTTTCGTTACTGCCCGATGCTGTTACGGCTCATGAAGAAGCGGTTTACACCAACATTGCGTTTATGGAGTCGGTGCACGCGAAGTCTTATTCTTCGATTTTCTCCACCCTGTGCTCGACCAAGGAAATCGACGAGGTTTTCCGCTGGTCCACCGAGAACGAGCATCTGCAGAAAAAGGCTAACATCGTCATGGATTACTACCAGGGTGATGATCCGCTCAAGAAAAAGGTAGCTTCAACTCTGCTGGAATCTTTCTTGTTCTACTCTGGCTTCTATCTGCCGATGTACTGGTCTTCACACGCCAAGCTGACTAACACTGCTGATTTGATTCGCTTGATTATTCGCGATGAAGCTGTACACGGCTACTACATTGGTTACAAGTATCAGCGTGCTTTGGAGAAGGAAAGCCCTGAGCGCCAGCAGGAACTGAAGGACTACACCTTCGACTTACTGTACGAGCTATACGAAAACGAAGTTCAGTACACCCACTCGCTGTACGACGGCGTGGGACTGTCTGAAGATGTGAAGAAATTCTTGCACTACAACGCCAACAAGGCGCTGATGAACCTGGGTTATGAAGCGATGTTCCCTGCATCGGTAACCAACGTGTCACCTGCGATTCTTTCAGCGCTTTCCCCGAATGCCGATGAGAACCACGACTTCTTCTCCGGTTCAGGTTCTTCCTACGTGATGGGTAAAGCTGTCAATACTGAAGATGAGGACTGGGACTTCTAAGTTCCTCATTCTTTAAAAGATGCCACCTCAATCGTAAAATTGCGGCGGCATCTTTTCATATCTTCGATTAGTTTTTTCGAATTGTAATTTTGTTGGGATATTGCCGAGCAATATCAAGGTATTGCTGACGACGCGCGGGCCGGCATCCGTCCCAGAATACCCAGCGGATGAATTCGAAGGTGAACTTTTCGGGGCATCCGTCTGTCATCTCGGGTCTGGGGGTGCCGAGATGCTGAGCAGTTCTGCGCAAAACTCGGAAAAGTCGAATCCAGCGATTGGTCATCAGAATATAAATTTGGTCGGCTTCATCCATCCGGCGTTCAAAGTGTAGATAGGAATAGGAACCTTCAATGACCCAATCTTGATGGGTATCCATGAACTCGCCGAGAAGGGCGCGCTCTTCCTGGGGATCTCGTTCGACCCAGCCGGGTAAGAAATGTAGAGAATCGAGATGAACCACAGGCAACTGATGCTCGGCACCGAGTTGTTGAGCTAGTGTTGATTTCCCGCTACCAGAGAATCCGAGAATTGCGATTTTCATGGATGTTAGCCTACTCTGGCGAGAGATGAACGGACAAAACATGAGCGAAGGTTGGCGAGGATGGGGCGAATCGAATCCTATGCTGCGATAAAAACAATTGTGCAGCAGCAGCTTGAAGCAGATCACTGCTTGGCAGCGGGAGATTTAGCTAAAGCGCAAACTGAGAACGAGCTTCTTGTTAGTGCGCCTCGTCAAGAAATTGCGGACATGGAGCCCCACCGCCGTCGGTTTGAAGATCATTTTGAGTTGCGTCTTTCCAACTATCGTGGGACGACGTTACTTTGTGCTGAGCACGAGCGAGTTCGGCAAGAAATCACTCAGCTTTTGGCGGGCGACGGCGGTCAGTGGATGGGAGATTATGCGAAGCTTCGCAAGATAAACGACTTCTTGACTCCTTATGCATTGCAGAATACGGGAACCGCGCTGTACTTTACGCCCTCTCGACAGCTCGTGGAGTTCCCTCTTGACCTCCACGTACCCCAGAATTATGAGGTTCGGGAGCTCACACCCAAGCAATGGCAGATTTTCGCAGATGATGCACGATTCTCTAATGCCTTAGGATTCAACGACCTACGCCCTGATACCGCTGTTTTGGTTGCTCTGTTCCAGGGAGAAACAGTGGGAATGGCAGGTGCCAGCGAGGACTCTGACCGTATGTGGCAAATTGGTATTGACGTTGTACCTGAACACAGGCATAGCGGAGTGGGAACCCTGCTTGTTCAAAAATTGGCACGAATATCCCTGGACCGTGGATTCGTTCCGTTCTACGGAACTTCGCCCTCACATATTGTTTCGCAGAATCTTGCTCTTCGGGCGGGATTTGAACCGGCATGGTGGGAGTTTGTGTCCAGTTCATTGTTGGACGTTCCTGTAGGGTCTCAACCTTCCAAGGTTCAGTACACCAACTAATGGGTATGCTCCTAATTAATCTTTGAGATAATCAATGCATGCAGATTATCCGAGATACTAACCTGCCCGGTTCGCACCTGTTCCCTTTTGCCGAATCGGTTGATTTTCTGCGTGCTGTAGGGCGAGGGGGGCAGCCCTCAACCTTGCGAATGTATCAACCTGCCCCCAACGTCGCTTTTGGACGACGCGATGAACTTAACCCTCGATTTTCGACGGCACAGCAAGCGTGTAAAGATTATGGTTTCGTACCTCAGGTGAGACCCGTGGGTGGGCATGCGGCGGCATATCACAGCGGATGCCTGATTATCGATCATTTTCAGGCAGATGCGGACGCCGTCAGCGGGAACATGAAACGGTTCATCGAATTCGGGCAAATGTTTACCGATTCGCTAAGAACTCTGGATGTACAAGCTCAGATAGGTGAGATCGAAGGGGAGTACTGCCCCGGTGAGCACTCGGTTCATATTCTCCTACCCGACGCAACACCTACAAAGATCATCGGCACTGCCCAGCGTGTGGTGTCGGGCGCTTGGTGGTTTAGTACCGGCATCGTTGTAACGAATAGTGAGCCTCTACGGGATGTCACCACCGCCGTCTATCGGGACCTTGGATTACCGTTCAAACCATCCACCGTTGGAGCACTGACCGATGCCAACCCCCTGATTGCTATCGAGGACGTCGAAGACGCAGTCCTTGAATCGCTTAACCAGCGAGGATATTGCTAATGTGCGGACGCTACGTACTTGAATTCGACCATGATCTTTATGTGGGCGGTCGCAAAGTAGGAACTGATATTTACAATTTCAACGTTGCCCCTACCACTACAGTGCCCATCTTGATTGACCGCATCAATCCAGAGAGCATAGACCAAGAATCAGGAACCTTAGATTCTGGCTCAGACACCTCAAACATCAACCGCGAATTACATGCTGCCCGATGGGGGCTCCTTCCCAGTTGGGCTAAGGACGCTAGTTTCTCTTCACGAGCTTTTAACGCACGAAGCGAAACTGTATTCGAAAAACCCACCTTTCGAAATGCAGCGGTTAACGGTCACTGCGCCATACCGGTTACCGGTTACTATGAGTGGAAAACTCAAGAGACCGCCGCAGGTAAAAAGCAGAAGAGCCCCTATTTCATTCACCGCAACGATGGCAAGCCCATTTACTTTGCCGGACTCTATGAATGGTGGAAAATTACCAAAGCGGAATCAGAGAACCCCCGCTCACCCTATACTGGTCAAGAGGGGCAGTGGCTGCTGAGTTGCTCTATTATCACCATGGACTCACCCGATGAATTCGCGATTGCTGAGCTCTCTGCGGAAGGCCTTGATGATGCTCCAGCCATGCAACTAAGCCAGCTTCACGACAGACTTCCTGTACCCCTGCATTTCGATGGTTCAGAGAACGACGCGCTCACGCGGTGGCTTCGGAGCGGAAGGATAGCAGGGGAAATGAACGTACCCTCTGCTGGAATGCTCACGGTGAGCGCACGTGAATCCCTGCACGACATTATGACGAATGCCTATCGGCAGACAACCCAATGGACCATGCATCCGGTGAGCAATGCCGTCGGGAATGTGCGCAACAACGGCCCCGAATTGATTGAACCGGTCGAAGATTTGCTGAGCGGAATGCACTAGGTCTTGACCGCTCATTTGGGTAGAAAGAACCCCGGCTCCTGAGAAGATAACCGGGGTTCTGAGGCTCTATGGCTCGTCGGGTTTTAGTAAAGATCCTCATCAGCTGGCTGCCAACGATGAAAATCCAAGGTCAGGTATAGGGCAAGTGCTGGCGCGTTAGTCTCAGGTATACGAACGGTCACTTCTTCGAAACCGTTGTTCTTCATCGACGTCATTGCTTCACGAATAAGTTTTTCAGCAATACCCTGACGCCGACGAGACGCCGCAGTGACCAACTCAAAAATGGTGGGGACATCCGAGGGCTCGACGTCATCCTTACGGTTCTTTAGGCACAGCGCGGCGGCAATAACGCGTCCATTTTCATCAACCACTACTGGGGAAGCCTCGGCAAAAAAATCGCCCTTCTCACCGGCGAAAACAGCTTCTAGCTCTTTTTGTGCATCAGCTTGTGTGGGGTAGAGGCGGCTCTCGTAGGAGGTAAATAGCAGACGAGCCAACGCTTCACAATCGGTGGATTCTGCAGAGCGGGTGCTCAGCGCCGAATCGGGCGTGAACGTATCAGTGTGAGAAACGAGAGTAATCATGCGTTCCATCATTGCCTCCTGAGTTTCTAATTAGGGTGGTGAAATATCTTAAGAGTAACTGCATTTCAGCCATAGCCAACAAATATTTCGGAAAATTCTTGGTAGCCAAACGATAAATATTTACCTCATCAAGATACTCTGACTAGGGTTAAAGCTCTATTTCAACGTGTTTAAGAAGCGAGGGAAGAAATATGAAGTGGGCGCAAATCAGACCGGAGCATGGGACTAATACGGCTGTCTGCCTGCTGGATGAGCGCGTCTTTGCATTTAACCGCACGCTCGATGCCATGGTGGCGGAGGGGGAGCTAAATGTGATTCACAGCCTTGGTGATGTTGAGAACGCAGGCGGAGAGGAGTTGCACGCTGATTGGAACGAGCTTCCTTTCACACGACCGTTTACCCGGCCCGGCAAAATTCTCTGTGTGGGACTGAATTTTACCGACCACGCAGAAGAAGTGGGTGCACCTCTTCCTGAATATCCCACCATTTTCACCAAGTACTCCAACGCGCTCATAGGGCCCGGAGAGGATATTCAATTACCTGCTGAATCCAACAAAATCGACTGGGAAGTAGAGCTCTGCGCAGTAATCGGCGCATCCACTCGACGGGTTAGCCCGGAGGACGCTCGCGCATCCATCCTGGGTTATACGATACTCAACGATATTTCGGTGCGCGACTGGCAAGGTAGAACCAGCGAATGGTTTCAGGGAAAAAACTGGGATAGAAGCACACCGTTTGGGCCAGCTATCGTCACGGCAGACTCGTTAGATCCCGCTGAAGGGCTTTCCATGCAGTGCAGCGTAGACGGTGTGCTCAGGCAAAACGGCACTACTGCCAACATGATTTTCAGTGCCGAAGAAGTCATATCCTATATCTCTACTTTTATGACGCTTGAACCCGGTGATCTGGTCGCTCTCGGCACACCGGCAGGAGTGGGGCTTTCGCTACGTCCCAGGCAGTGGCTGTCAGATGGACAAACGGCGACGTGCACTATCGAAGGGATTGGCACTCTCGCCAACACATGTAGGGCAGAGAGCTAAACTCTTTGGAGCGAACTACTTCTTGGATGTAGGGCAACCGTATGCCGATGGGTTTTTCACACACGAATCTTCGACGTTTCCCGAAGTTACCCGCCATATCTGCACAGTCTGTGGCGCCGACGTCCTATCCGACGTACCTGCAATCACCTGCCACGGACCGCCCGGCACACGAAATTCACCGCGGAACGTGGTGGTGACTGTATAGGTGTAATCGCCAGGAGTCGAATATTGGTGGCTGGTTGGTGTCTTCACATCCCACTGCTCGGCCACGGAATGGCCGGGATTGGTCGTAGTCACCACGGTGCCGTCGCCGTAATCGAAAGTATATGAGACAGGAATCGCTTTGATTTCCACTTGTTCGCCCATCACATCTTCTGTGAAGGTTTGCTCACCTGATTGGGCGAAAATGTTGGTGTTGTAGTTCTTCAACGAGTGCGGTGCGTTATCCATGGTCAAAGACGCCGGTTTGATGGGCTGGTTCTCAAAATCTTCGGCAGAAACCGGAATCACGATGGGTTCTACTTCGATTTTCTCACCCGTTACCTCATCGACTACCACCACGGGTTCACCTGCCGGGGCATTTGCGGGTATACACGCGAGGTTGCCTACCGCGTCCGTTTCAAATGAACCCGTACCCTCGGTTTCGCCCACCGGCAGAGGAATCGCGGTCATCCGACCGGCAGCGCCTTTGCCGCTGTTCGTCATGCACCCCTGACCGGCAAGGGTTCCGCCCCGACGACCGGAACCATTCGACTGAGCATCATCGGAAGCGATGCGCGGGACGGTGTAATCAGAACCGTTTCGAGCGGGTTGCAGAGCAATTTTGTGCATTGCTGTTTGAAGAGAAGAACCTATATATTTGCTGACGCTAGATGAAGAGCTGGTTCTCTGATAATTAGTGATGTGTTCAGATTCCTTAGAGATTTCTCCAAAATCTGAAATATCAATACCTCGATTACTCATGTTTGCTATCGAGGAGGGAGCCTCTGCACCAGAAGCTGTAGATATAGGAAGCGCAATCAAGGTTAGTACAAAATAACTTATAACTTTTCGTTGACCAGTATTGAGCATTATCATTGCCCAACAACTGATTGGTCTAGTACATACCAGTTACCATCATCTGCAAACTGAATCTGGAGTGCATACCCAGTCTTGTTATCTTCTGACAGTTTTAGCGCTTCATATTTACCATCTAAGACCGCAAGTGCATCATTAGTCTGATAGTTGATAGGAACGACATAATAGCCATCACCTAAACTCTGAACCTTAGTGATATCAAACTGCGGATTTGAGATACCGCCCGCCATCCAACCATCTTGGGCATAGAGCTTCTTCCAGGATTCAAAATTTCTTGCAGCAGCTTCATATTTTGCTGAAGTGAACTTTTCAATTTCAGTAGTATCACCAGTCTGAACCGCATAATTATTTAGGTCATTCCAGTAGTAAATGAACTTCTCCATTGCTTCTGGCGTCTCAACGTCCATACCCTCTGGTTTTATGGGCTTAGGAACATTCTGAGCCGGACCGTGCTCGTCGGCAGGCTTGTATTTTCCGTTCGTTGCATCTGCTAAAGATTTCTCTGAGCTTGAAGCGGTTGCAGATTGATCAGGGTGTGCAGAAGAGTTCTGGGACGAAGAAGGACTCGTGCTGGCGGAAGTTGAACTGGAAGATGCTGTTGCATTTGCGTCAGACGACTCGCTATTTGAGCCACACCCCACGAAGAGGAGAGACGCGAGCAGCGCCGTGCTCGTCGTCGTCAGAAATTTAGAGGTGGGGAGTGAACGAGACATCGAAATGCCTTTCAAGTAGAGCCAAACAGTATGTGTAGTTGCTCCACAGACTAGCCAATAACAAGCAAACCGAGAATCGAACAAAATCACCGATTCAGGGCTACTAGGCAATATAACGGAATGTGAAGCGCCTCTCACACAAATGGGTACAGGAAAAACTTCAAAAACTTTTGCACCTGTGGATAACTCAAACGAAGACAACACCTTGAGCCTGCAGATAAACTAAGAAAGATTCGTACCCTCGTACCGTGCGAATAAACCGACAGCGTGCCCTTCGTACGGGTGCGCACCACTACAAAAGGAGACAGATGTCTGTCGAAAATATTTCCGTAAGCGTATCCGGCGAAAACAAGAACGTTGAAGCTGGCACCACTGCAGCGGACCTTTTTGCGGAAGACCGCGAAATCGTCGTCGCTCGAGTAAACGACGTGCTGGTGGATCTATCCCACACCCTTGCGGACGGCGATACCGTAGTTCCGGTATCTATCCATGAAGAAGACGGACTCAACGTGTTGCGCCACTCGGCTGCTCACGTGATGGCGCAGGCTGTGCAGGAATACCGCAAAGACTCCAAGCTCGGCATCGGTCCTTACATCACTGACGGTTTCTACTTTGACTTCGACGTCGAAGAACCCTTCACCCCCGAGGATCTCAAAAAACTTGAGAAGTCCATGATGAAAATTATCAAGTCGGGTCAGAAATTCCAGCGCCGCGTAGTTTCCCATGAAGAAGCTGTAGCTGAAATGGCAGATGAGCCTTACAAGCTAGAACTTCTCAACCTGCAGCAGGGCCCGGGTTCTGGCGCTGAAGCCGCAGAAGGTGCGTCGCAGGAAGTCGGCGGCGGCGAAATCACCATCTATGACAACGTGAATCCTAAGACCGGTGAAATCATCTGGAAAGATCTTTGCCGCGGACCTCACCTGCCAAACACCAAGCTGATTGCAAACGGTTACGCTCTGATGCGTGCCGGCGGTGCATACTGGCGCGGTTCGGAAAAGAACCCTATGCTGCAGCGCATTTACGGTACCGCTTGGCCCACCAAGGATGAATTGGTTGCCTACAAGGAGCGCATTGCTGAGGCAGAGCGTCGCGACCACCGTCGTCTGGGCGAAGAACTCGATTTGTTCTCGTTCCCCAAGACCATTGGTCCCGGTCTTCCCGCCATTCACCCCAAGGGTGGCGTTATTCTGCGCGAAATGGAAGATTATGTGCGCGCACGCCACATTGAAGAGGGCTTTGAATATGTAAAGACCCCGCATATCTCCAAGGAAGACCTGTTCTATACTTCAGGTCATTTGCCCTACTATGCTGACGGCATGTTCCCACCCATGGATCCTGATAACGGTGCGGCTTTGTACCGTTTGAAGGCTATGAACTGCCCCATGCATAACGAGATTTTCCGGTCACGCGGGCGTTCATACCGCGAGTTGCCCCTGCGTCTGTTCGAATTTGGCACCGTGTACCGTGACGAAAAGTCAGGCGTACTGCAGGGTTTGACCCGCGTTCGTATGATTACTCAGGACGATTCGCACAGCTATGTGACCAAAGAACAGGCGCCGGACGAGATTCGCCACCTGCTGAAGTTCATGCTGTCCCTTCTGGAAGATTTCGGTATGACCGACTTCTATCTAGAGCTTTCGACCCGCGATACCGAGGGCGATAAGAAGGATAAGTTCATTGGTACCGATGAGCAGTGGGACGAGGCGACTAAGGTACTTGAGGACGTCGCGAAATCGACCGGACTTGAACTCGTGGCTGACCCAGGTGGAGCTGCGTTCTACGGTCCTAAGATCTCGGTTCAGGCGAAAGACGCGATTGGCCGTACCTGGCAGATGTCCACCGTGCAGTATGACTTCAACCAGCCCAAGCGTTTCGGTTTGGAGTACCAGGCTTCGGACGGTTCCCGTCAGGAACCCGTGATGATTCACTCGGCTAAGTTCGGTTCGTTTGAACGATTCATGGGCGTGCTGACCGAACACTATGCGGGTGCGTTCCCAGCTTGGTTGGCTCCGGTTCAGGTGATTGGTGTTCCCGTGGCTGAGGCGTTCAACGATTACATGGCTGAGGTTGCGCAGAAACTGCGTGCTGAGGGCATTCGCGTTGAGGTCGATTACGGTACTGACCGCTTCCCCAAAAAGATTCGTAATGCTTCGAAGGAGAAGGCACCCTTCATTCTCATTGCCGGGGGAGAGGACGCCGAAAACGGCGCGGTTTCATTCCGCTTCCGTGATGGCTCCCAGGAGAACGGCGTGAAGATTGACGACGCCGTCGCACGCATCGTGGAACACGTGCGTGGGCGTGTGAATAGCGATCCTAGATAAGGAAAATAGAAAAACATGAACGATTTAACGGTTCGACAAATTATTGAAAAAGTACAAAATGGTCAATTAAGGATTCCAGCTTTTCAGCGTGGATTCGTTTGGGATCCAGATCAAGTGGCTTATCTTATGGATTCAATATATAAAGGATATCCATTTGGATCAGTAATACTCTGGAGAACAAGAACTCAGTTAAATACTGAGCGAAATCTTGGACCATTCGAATTACCGAATCCAGAAGAGGAGTTCCCTGTAGATTATGTACTAGACGGACAACAAAGATTGACATCCATTTTTGGTGTCTTTCAGAATGATATTGTTGCTGTAGAAAATGAAGATTCATCATGGACGCAAATCTATTATGATTTTGAATCTCCAAATAATATTCAAGAATCTAAGAGGCTTATTCAAAAGTAGGAACACACCCACACCCCACCAACTAGACAACGGCCCCACCAGCGGCAAAAATAAGAGGATTAAATCACTACAAATAACCTCAAGCCATACCGGAAGAACCGTTGCTCCACCAGCGTACAACAGGGCTCACACCTCAGCAATTCACCACGCTACTGACAGCCCTCACCTCTCATATCACCTGGGCAAAACCAGGCGGAAGACCACCAGCACTAACCCTGGCCCAGGGTCTTAAAG
>NZ_LXTU01000003.1:0-891 GCF_001683935.1 Rothia sp. ND6WE1A
TCACCTGTCCCAATCCAGCCGGGTTCTGGTGTCCAACAGCCCGCAGCTATGTTATTCCACCATGAGCACGATTTAAATAAAGAACGAAACACTTTAAATTTTCTACGATTTTGAGGAGGTATGCCTGAGTAGAGAAATAGAGAAGTATTATTGAGATTCTTCATTCCTCCCACTGATTTATAAGCCTTTATTAGTTCTTTTTTTCTCTTTAATATGATGTTTTGTTTAAAGGCTTCATCAAGCATTTTTTTGTCAAAAATTAGACGTGTATAGCCTAGCTCAGATGCAAGAGAGTTAAGGAACTTATTTTGTTGACTGGATAATTTTAGTGAGCATTCAAAAGATAGAGTCCAAATATCAATTATCGGATCGGGGTAAGAGGAAGAAACTTTAGGAGAAGGAGCTGAATCTGAGGAAATGGGCTCTATGTCATTATCGAGTTGAGGTTCATCTAATTCGATGATCTCATGGTAATCATTAGATTCTGGTGAAACAGGCACAGCTTGCTCCGCTAAACTGGAAAAATATTCCTGGAGATTTGCGAGAATTTCCACGTTGGGTTGCTGGCTCGAAGGAATTGCATGATATTTAGCGGATAAAATTAAAATTTCTGAATTAGAAACCGCTGGATAAAATATTTTTTTGGGCTTATTCTTCAATTTACTTACTAGGTATTCGAGTCCATTGACATGATCTTTATCTAAATGAGAAATAAATATATAATCAACTTCATCAGTAAAATATTTTACATATTTATCTACTTCTCTTACTACTAAATTTATGGAGTTATTGGTTCCGCAATCATATACAATGTTGATATATTTATTTTCTCTCGTTCTAATTTGTTGAGTGGAGAAAAATCCTGCACCCACTGCCCAGTGGGTTCTGTTG
>NZ_LXTU01000006.1:0-35726 GCF_001683935.1 Rothia sp. ND6WE1A
GTACCAGAAAGGTAGACGAGGTACCGTCTTGATACGGTACCTCGTTTACTTTTCTGGTATGTCGCCGGGGGGGGGAGGGGACAGGACGGTCTGGGACGAGAGTAGTCAGCCGCGTAAAAACTCAAAATATTCTTCAGATAATGATTTTTTGCCGGTATCCATGAAACAGCTCACTAATAACCCTACTTATTTTCTGAAATTTTCCTGTATACTGAGAGAGCTAAAATGAGAACCTTTCATCAACGATGAAAGTGAATTAGGGGAAAAATTATGAATACTCTTTTGAATAAACTACGTATTAAGCTCACTGAAATTGCTCGCGATCCTAAGAATCAGGAAAAGATTCGTCAGTATGCGGGTAAGGCTGTAGAAGTTGTGCAGGGCTTCCTTCGCAAGCGCAAGTAGCATGAGTTGAAAATTCCCCGTCCTCTGTTGAGGGCGGGGAATTTTTGTCGTCCGGGGAAGGGCTTAGTCACCAATGTTGAAGAGCCATGCAATACCGAATTTGTCGGTAAACGAACCAAAGTGTGCGCCCTACGGAGCTTCAGCGAGTGACTGCAGGTTGGTCGCGCCGTCGGATAGCTTATTGAACCATTCGTTTGCTCGGTCGAGATCGGAGAGGTTACCCAGAATTGCGGCTTCCATGTTGGCGGTCGCGTTGTTTTCTGGTTTCTGGATGGCGGCGCCGTCGGATGCCTGAAGGGTGAAAGGCTCGGCGGTGAGTTCGCCGTGCATCACCATGTCGGTATATTCGGGATTCACGGGGCGTGGAAATCGTTGAAGGTGGCAATGTGTAGCTCGCCGCCGAAAACGCTCTGGTAAAAGTTGAGTGCTTCACGGGCTTCGCCGGTGAAAGTGAAATAAAGATTGAGGCGAAAAGCCATCAAAATCTCCTAGCGGGGAAGAAACGGCGGATAATCTATCCGCCGAAATTAGTTTACTCAGCAAAGAAAAGATAGGGGTAAACGCCTCGGAAGGAAACTTTAACTTTCTTCTAGGAGTTCCCTGAGCGATTTGTAACATATACTGACTAAAACGATAAGGGGAACCCATGTCACGTATCTCTACATCTCTTTCAAAACTTGCCATCGTTTCCGGTCTACTCCTAACAACATCTGGATGCACAACTCACGAGGTAGCACCGAATACGACGGCATCATCTGAGATAGCTACGACAACGGATGCTGGTAGCCCGTCTGAAACAGCTCCGGGATATTCTGCTGAAACACCCCTGCACAGTGACGAAGAAATTGCGGTATTTCAGGAGCAAAAACGACAAAACCTTATTGCCCAAGGGCTAGACCCTGAGAGTATTTATGCGAAGTACCCGGATATTATGTGCCACGGTGCTTCATTCGGTAGCGAAGAGGATATTAGGTCTTCTCTCGGGGTAGTGTCCGCGGAAGAAGTTGACCGACAGCTTGAATTTATGCGCAATGCTCCTGCAGAAGTTAAACAAATGAGTGAGCGGAATTCACATGCGCTGGTGGGTACTTTAACTGTGATGACCTGGGCAGATAAAGAGCAGTGTGACCTCTATGGAGAGGGTATTCAGCTTGCCGGTTAAACCCGCAATGGTGAGGATAACTCATAAGATGCCTGCACCTGATGAATCAACCTCACCATCCTTGAGGGAAAATTATTATTCAGCGGCGATGCGATAGACCTTCGACTCGTAAGGGCGTAGCGTTTCGCCCATGTCATCCTCATAATTAGAAATGACTAGGGTGCGCTGCGCTTCGAATTCTTCAGTGAGCAACTCGAAATCGCGGATAATCTCTCGATCGGTGAAGTTATTAATCACCAGGAGCTTCTCGCCGTTGTTTGCATGACGTTCATAGGCGTAGACGGCGGCGTCCTCTGGATCGATCGGGACAAAACGTGCGTAGACCATCAACTCTTTGAGTTCGCCTCGGCGAAGTTCAATGAGCCGCTGGTAGTGATAGAACAGCGAATCTGGATTGGCTAGTGCGGCGTCTGCATTGATGCTCTGATAATTTGCATTCAACCCTATCCAGGGGGTGCCGGTGGTGAACCCCGCTTTAGCTTCGGCGGACCACTGCACAGGGGTGCGCGCATTATCGCGGCCCTTGGCATAAATCATCTGTAGTACGTCGTCGGCTGAATATGTACCGTGGCGCTCCACCAGATTTTCATAGAGGTTAGTGGAATCAAGATCCCGGTAATCAGAGATAGAGGGGAATTGCACGTTAGTCATGCCGAATTCTTCACCCTGATAGATGTAGGGAGTACCCTGCATGAAATGCAAGGTAGTTGCTAGCATTTTGCCCGACAGCTCGCGGTATTCGGCAGAGTCATTGCCAAAGCGGGAGATAACGCGGGGCTGGTCATGGTTATTCCAGTAGAGCGAACCCCATGCTTTACCGTCCAGCTTGACCTGCCATTCGTTGAGCACTGCCTTCAAATCGCGCAGGTCGTATTCTTTGACACCCCATTTGCCAAGCCCCAGCGACTCGTCGCTATCGACACCCATATGTTCAAAGTGGAAGAGCATATTGAGTTCTTCTGCTTCGAAACCTGCAAAAAGGAGAGCTTCGTCGGCGGGAGTTGCCGACATTTCGCCGACAGTCATGGCATCGCGGTTTGCGACAGTAGCTAGGTTGAGCTCGTGCATCCACTCGTGAACCCGGGTGCCGTTGTGGATGATGAAAGCGGTGGAGGGGGAGTGCTTTTCGGGGTTGACGTTGGGGTCATCGGGCAAGCCCTGAGGTTTTGAAATGATGTTGATGGCGTCCAAGCGGAACCCATCAATTCCCTTATCGAGCCACCAGTTAATCATCGAATAGAGCTCGTTGCGGAGGACGGCATTTTCCCAGTTGAGATCGGGTTGCTTGGTGGAGAAAACGTGCAGGTACCATTGGTCGGTTGCAGCGTCGTATTTCCAGGCTGGTCCGCCGAATTCCGAGATCCAGTTGTTGGGTGGGAGAGGATTTCCTTCCTTATCGGTGCCAGAAGAGTCCCGCCAAATGTAGTAGTCCCGGTAGGGGTTCTCACGCGAAGCACGGGATTTTTGGAACCATTCGTGCTCATCAGAGGTGTGGTTGACGACGATGTCGAGCAGAATCTTGATGCCGTGCGCATGCGCGGTAGTCAGTAGCGTGTCGAAATCTGCCATCGTGCCGAATTCGCTCATGATGTCTTGGTAGTTACTGATGTCGTAACCCATGTCGTCATTCGGGGATGCGAACATGGGGCTCAACCAGATTACATTGATTCCCAACTTCGCAAGGTAGGGGATACGCGCGGTGACACCGGGAAGATCCCCGATGCCGTCGCCATCAGAGTCTTGGAATGAGCGGGGCCATACCTGGTAAACCACTGCTTCTTTCCACCATTGTTGTCCGGCATATGAAGTCATGTTTTTCTCCTTAGCGGTTCGAAATTCGGTAGACCTTGCCCTCATAGGGGCGCAGGGTTTCTACGGCGTCGTCTGGATAGTTTGAGATGAGGAGCTCTGCTGAATCGTCGAGTTGCTCGAAAGTTCGGGTGAGCTGGCGGTCTGTAAAGTTACAGATCACCAGAAGTGATTCGTCGTCCCCGGTGCGCAGGTAGGCATAGACTTCCTCATCGAGGGGATTTTCTGCATTGTCGAGTAGTTCATACGTGCCGGTGATCATCAGGGGAGTGCTGTGGCGCAGCTCGATGAGACGGCGATAGAAATGGAATATTGAGTCTTCATCAGCTACAGCCTGCTCTGCATTGATTTCCTTATACCGGGGATTCAACCCCAGCCAAGGTTTTCCGGTGGTGAATCCAGCGTTTTCCTCTGCTGACCACTGCATGGGAGTGCGCGCGTTGTCTCGCCCGGATGCCGAGATGAAACTGAGCATTTTTTCAGGTGGAATGAGCTTCGATTCTTCGACGTATTCCCGCCAAGCATTATGGATTTCGAGATCGTCGTAGTCTTCTACCTGCTCGAAGAAGACGTTGGTCATGCCCAGCTCTTCACCCTGGTAGATATAGGGTGTGCCCTGCATAAAATGCAGGTTAATCGCTAGCATTTTGGCGGAGAGCACCCGCCAGGCGGGGGAGTCGTTACCAAAACGGGAGACGGCGCGAGGCTGGTCGTGGTTATTCCAATAGAGGGAATTCCAACCCTTACCTGCCAGGTCGTTTTGCCATTTGCTGAGTACCCGTTTGAGATCAACGAGCTTGAACTTTTCATCGTTCCATTTGCCAAAGCCCTCCGGGTTAGAATCAACGTCCATGTGCTCAAACTGGAAGACCATCTGTAGCTCATCGCGGTCAAAACCGGTGTACTTGAGCGCGTCTTCTGTGCTGACATCGGGGGTTTCACCCACCGTTACCACATCGTACTTTGAGAGCACTTCACGGTTCATTTCCTGCAGGTACTCATGGACGCGCGGACCGTTGGCCGCCATCCAGAGCGCTGACTCATGTCCGCCGGCTTCTACCTCAGGATCGTTGGGGTAGGCAGGATCTTTAGAAATCAGGTTAATGACATCCATTCGGAAACCCGCGACACCCTTATCCAACCAGAAACGCATGATGTCATAGACTTCCTGGCGCACGGTGGGATTATCCCAATTCAAATCTGGCTGCTTCTTAGAGAACAAGTGCAGGTAGAACTGTTCGGTTCCCTCGTCCCATTCCCACGCCGACGGCGCAAAGGCAGAAATCCAGTTGTTAGGAGGCAGGGGAGTGCCGTCGTCGTCATAACCTGCGGCGTCCTTCCAGATGTAATAATCGCGGAATTTATTGTCACGAGAAGACCGTGCCTGCTGGAACCATTCGTGCTCGTCAGAGGTATGGTTGACCACCAAATCCATCATGATTTTGATGTCGTTCTCTTGTGCGACCGCCATCAGCTCATCAAAATCTGCCAGAGTACCAAACTCATCCATAATCTGACGGTAGTCGCTAATGTCATAGCCATTATCATCATTGGGCGATTTATAGACTGGGGACAGCCATACCATGTCCACACCGAGCTGTGCCAAGTAGGGTATACGCGAGGTAATACCGGGCAGGTCCCCGATACCGTCGCCGTTAGAGTCCTGGAAACTACGAGGATAAATCTGGTAGATGACCGGCTCTTGAAACTTCATGATGTCTGAGTTGCTCATGGGAGTTAACCTTTACTGTTGCTTCGGGGAAGTCAGATCGGCAGTCTGCATTAATGTAGCGGCATCGATCTCAACCACAATTCCTGAATGATCCGAAATAGCATCCTCGCTATTATCGGGAAAAACTACGGTGTACTTCTCGAAGGGAACTTTCTCAGAGGAGAACACAAAATCAATGCGCATTTCGCGGGTTGCACTTTCCCATCCTGAAATTTTTTTGTGCACGGTGAACTCACCTTCTTTGAGCTGCGCTAACTCAAAAGCGTCATGCCAGCCCGCTTGGAGAATCTGCCGGTAACCTTCATCCTCAATAGCGGCATCGTTATTGAAATCTCCCAGCAAAACAATGGGGGAATCACCGGCGAGATCGCGCATCTGCTGATCGAGAACCGCAAAATCATGTTCAAAGAGGTGAATATCGTGCATCAGCCACCAGTTCATGTGCACACTGGCAATCCACAAACTCTTTCCCTGCACCTCTACCTCTGCGGCAAGAGCGCACCGGCGAAATACATCGGTGTAGGTAAAACGAGCCTCGCTCAATTCAAGTAGCTGAACTCTGCGAACCGGAATACGAGAGAGAATAGACAACCCCTCGTCATAACGATTCCACCCTTCATGTGAATCTCCCCAGCTCCATCGGTATTCGCCGGTTCGTTCCTGAATAAATTTCATGAGAATGAACGCGAAGTTACTCTCTTTCAGAGGCACATCAGTGGCAGGTAGAAACGCTTCGCCACCGTCTACCGGAGCACTCACCAAGTTTTGGTTAATCTCCTGAAGCGCGACGACGTCGATCTGCTCATCCACAATAAAATCAGCAAGAATCTTGATTTTGTGAATCTGGTGGATTTCCAGCCAACTGTGCGTATTCAGGGTTAAAAATTTCACGGTGTGGTCTCTATCGTCGTGCCTGCAGTGTTGTCTTCTATTCTAGGAATCCGCCACGAGTCGAATCCTGCGAGCGTCCTCGATTTCCTGCCATCTTTTGACACCTTTGTGCCGGATTCTGAAATTCTTGCCAGAATGTGGCAACTTATGGTGAACACGAAGTTAAATCATCCATACTCACCTATAGTTCACAGTGAGAAAACACTCATAATTCATTTTTCATTCTTCTTGGTGAAAGGGGTCTCTCCAATGATGGAAAAGATCCAGAGGTTCGGTTCGGCGATGCTCGCGCCCGTCCTCATCTTTGCTTTCGCTGGTCTCGCAGTTGGTATCGCAATTATTTGCAAGAACGAGCAGTTGCTCGGTTCTATTGCCGCTGAGGGAACCGGTTGGTATAACTTCTGGTCTGTTTGGGAATCCGGCGCTTGGACCGTATTCAACCAGATGGAACTCCTCTTCGTTCTTGGTCTGCCTATTGCGCTCGCTAACAAGGCTCAGGCACGTGCGGTTCTTGAAGCCGGTATGGTTTACCTGACCTTCAACTACTTTGTGGGCTCTATCCTCAGCATCTGGGGCCCTAACTTCAACATCGATTTCAACCAGGACATCTCTGAGTCCGCCGCTGGAACCGGTTTGAAGATGATTGCTGGTATCAAAACCCTCGATACCGGTATCTTTGGCGCGATTATTATTTCTGCAATTGTCGTGTGGTTGCACAACCGCTACTTCGAAAAGAAACTTCCTGACTTCCTCGGTATCTTCCAGGGAACTCAGTATGTCTACGCTTTGGGCTTCTTCCTGATGATGCCTGTTGCTCTACTCTTCTGCTGGCTATGGCCTTTCGCTCAGCAGGGTATCGCTTCCATGCAGGGTCTGTTCATGTCCTCGGGCGTATTCGGTGTGTGGCTCTACGTTTTCCTCGAACGTATCCTCATTCCTACCGGTCTGCACCACTTCATTTATACCCCCTTCATCTTCGGTCCCGCTGTTACTCCAAACGGCATCACCAAAGACTGGGTGGCAGCACTACCTGAAATGGCTAACTCCACCAAGCCCCTCTCTGAGCTATTCCCTGGTGGCGGTTTCGGCTTGCACGGTAACTCTAAGGTCTTTGCACCTATCGGCATTGCAGCAGCGTTTTACTCCACCGCTCGCCCTGAGCGTAAGAAGGAAACCCTTGCTCTGCTCATTCCTGTGTGCCTTACCGCAGTTCTAATTGGTATTACTGAACCTTTGGAATTTACCTTCCTGTTCTTGGCGCCTCCACTGTTTGCAGTTCACGCGGTGTTGGCAGCAACCATGGCAGCTACCATGTACGCCTTTGGTCTGCGCGGTAACATGGGTGGCGGTCTGATTGACTTCCTCTTCCAGAACTGGATTCCCCTGTGGGGCAACCACCACAGCACCTACATCGCTCAGATCATTATTGGTCTGATTTTCACCGCCATCTACTTTGTAGTATTCCGCTTCCTGATTCTCAAGTTCGACTTCAAGACCCCCGGTCGTGAAGACACTAACGAATCACCCAAGCTGTACTCCAAGGCAGAATACAAGCAGGCGAAGAAGGACGGCACGCTCAAGGCTGGTTCAAGTGTAGCTGCAGGCTCAGCCGCCGCAGCTGGCGTGGCAACAGCAGAGGCTCCCTCCGACCTTTCGGACGATCCTTACTCCCAGCGAGCTAATGACTTCCTCGCATTGCTAGGCGGAGCTGAGAACATTACCTCGGTTAACAACTGTGCAACTCGTTTGCGCGTGTCCGTTGATGACCCAGAGCTTGTAGCAACTGAGGGCGACTTTAAGTCAGCTGGTGCTTTGGGTCTGGTCAATAAGGGCAAAGCTCTTCAGGTGATTGTTGGAATGGACGTACCTCAGGTGCGCGACCGCTTTGAAAGTATGGTCAATTCCGGCAAGTAACCTTCCCTGGGTAAACGCCTGCAAGAAATAAATAAAAGGCTCTTGGGTTATCGGGCATGTAGTATCTAAGAAGATACTTGTTGCCTGATACTCAGGAGCCTTTTGTGGATTTGCAAACTTTAGTGAACAAGCATCAGTCTCATTTTTCTGAGACTGAACGAGAAATTCTTTCTTTTATGCTTCAGCACGAAGAGTTTGTGGCTGAGGCAACTATTTCTTCGCTGTCCAATCGCACTTTTACGTCGACGTCGAGCATTATTCGTCTCACCAAAAAGCTGGGGTTTTCTGGTTTTGCAGAACTCAAATATTTTGTGAAAACATCCCTTTCCCAGCTGGTGCCGCAAAATTCGGACTTTGTGCAAAGCGGTCGCGACGATGTTTTTAACACTTTGGAGACCTTAGAAAACACCGACGTTGAACGTATCCTGAAGGTCATCCATGACGCCCGAACCGTCTACTGTTTTGGTACAGGGTATGCCCAGCGCAATGCCATTCAGGAGTTTGCCAAAGCATTGCTGGTATGCGGAAAATTCATGCATGTTATTCCCGCACGGAACGAATTTGCCGGATCCCTATCGGTCATGAGCCCCCAGGACGTGGTGATTGTGGTATCGCTATCGGGTAATACTGCATCGGTTTTGGATACCATCAAGCTGCTGTCCGTACGTAAGATACCCATGATTGCCATTACTGCCGAAGGCGTGAACGTCATTGCTAGCCACGCCACGTACAACCTTCACTACCACTCCACACCTACGCGCTTGAAGCAAAATAGTAAGCCCTACCACTCTTTCATAGGGCTCAACATCCTCTTGGATTATCTAGTGCGTAAGTACATTGAATTTATAGATCAAGAAGAAATCTCATGAGAACTATCCTGGCTGTCTTAAACAACCCTCATAAGCTGTACACATATTTGCTGGCTTACTGGTTGATTAGCCCTCTGTTGTACCTGATTTATGTCTATATAATTTCGCAAAATGCGGGCACACCGTTTCGGGAGCTTCTCAACACGCCCACCGTCGCTCTGGCATTTTTGATCGCGTGCATGACTTTGGTTCTAGCGGGAATGCTGAAACTAGCACACGATGAAAACGAGAATACGGTAAGAGTGTTCGCACTCTACTCGGCCGTTCAACAGCTCTTAGTAGGAAACCTCATCGGCGTATTACTGTCCGTTTTTCTTACCCGTTCACTCTGGTGGGAACAACGTGAGCAGTTCGGTCCCCGCTTCAAGTGGGTGTTGGTAGCCGGGATGGTTCTCATTGCTTTTCTTACTTTCCTGGTACTTTTAGCCGGAATGAACTTCTTCCACGTCGTCTAATAAAACTGCCCCAGCGTCAACGAATGTTGACGGTGGGGCAGCAGTTACTTAATCCGTATGATGTTATAGAGAGATTAATTTATAAGGTATTCCTGCAGCCAGGTACAGCGTGAGGCAAGCTGGCTGGGTCTGGCGTGAATCGCCTCTGTGAGCGCTAGCGAACCAGGCGAGAGGGATTGCTTGTCGACGCTGTGCCGGGCAGAAGACGGCCATAACTTTTGAATAAATCTCAAAACCGTGAACACCAGACCGTATGAAAGAGCAATTCTTCGTGAACGAACAGTCAAACGCCGCATCAACCTCTTCGAATCCGCAGGGTTCGCAAGGGGGCAATTCTGCTCCTGCGCCGGTGTCGTTCCCCGAACCTCCCACGGAAGATACCCGGAACCACTCTATTGAAGAAGGTTTGGACGCCTGGGGTAAGCAAATGGATCTTTACACAGGTCCCGATGCTCTCTTGGATTTTAATCAGGTCGATTACGTCCACATCGACATCACCGATGCCAACCCTTCCGGTCTTGCCCAGCTGATGATGGGACGTAAAACCAGGCTTTCCACGATTATCCGTGATAAATCTAAATTGCAGTCGGCTATGGACGCCGCGCAGACCTTGCGGAGCAAAATCTTTGAGTTAGAAACCCATCACGGTCTCTCTGCGGGCTATTTTGCTGCAGGTACGGCGTCGTGGCTTTCTCGGTCTGTGCAGAAAAACGGCATGATGACCGAAAAGCGATTTATTGCGCCCATTCTTCTGGCACCGGTTTCGATTTCAGTGCACCCTACCAGTAACGATTTTGAAATTAAGCTCACTGGCGCAGCTCAGCTTAATCCCGCGATGGTGCGGCAAATCAATAAAGAGTACGGAATCAACCTGGAGAACATGGATATTGCAGAACTTGCAAACTCCATGAGCAAGCTAGATCCCGAGCCCGTGATTGATCGTATGCGAACCTCGGTGAACCATATTCCCGGGATGATGATTGAGTCTAAGTATCTGATTTCTACTTTTGCTGACGTCAAAGAAAGCACCTCGGAGCTCCCCGACAAAGCACTCACACCGCTCGTCCAAAACCTTGCGCAGCTTGCCCTCGAACCAGAAGACACCATGCGTCCGGAAGTTTTCGTCAATAACAGTGCGCTTGATGTGGACCACCGCGATCCTGAAAACGAGATGTTGGTCTTTGACGCCGACGCCGCATCGCAGGACGTCATTGATTTAGCGACTGCCGGGCATTCGTTGGTGGTTACCTCTGCCTCCGGTACAGAACCTCTAGAAACTGCTGCGAATATCGCAGCTTCTCTGATGAGCCGCGGCAAATCTGTGCTGGTAGTGGGGGAGAAGAGCTCCACCGTGGAGGAATTCTCCGGTCTCATCAAATCTGCTGGGATGCAGGAGCTTACCCTTGATTTGCTCAGCGAAAGCACACCGGAAAACCTGCGGGATCTTATGGTGCGCGCTATCGTTCGCAACGAACAAGTTGCCGAGCCTAACATGCGCGAAACGTTTGAGACACTTAAAGAAACGAGAGAGCGGTTAGCTAACCACACTGCTGCACTAAAATTCACCGAATCCCGCTGGGGCTGCTCGGTCTATGATGCGCTACAGACCTTGGCTGCCCTCACCGCCCAAGAAGAGGCACCTGCAACTTCTATTCGTTTTAGTCGCGAGGTTTTGGACAACCTTACTGACCGCGCTGACGTTACGGAGAAACTGCAGAAACTCGCTGATTTAGCTGCTTTCAAGCCTTCCACTCATCTTTCTGCATGGAAAAACGCTAAGCTCATTACAACCGATGAGTGCCAGGCAGCCCACGAATTAGTCATTTCACTGCGGGATTCGATGGAGAGCCTACACCGGAAAATGAGCGCACTTTGCGCCGAAACCGGAATGCGTTTGGGGCGCACCCTGGAAGAATGGACCGAGCAGCTCTATCTTTTGGAGCGAATCGGCGATACGCTGACTCGATTCCGCGTCGATGTCTATGACCGACCCGTCACGGATCTTATGGCAGCGACGGCCTCTGGCTCATGGCGTCGCGAACACGGCGTGGAAATGAGTAGCATTCAGCGCTCCCGCCTACGCAAAGCGGCAAAAGAATACATTCTTCCGGGCATCCATATCGGAGATCTTCACGAAACTCTTCAAATTATTCAGAGCCAGCGCGAAGAATGGATTAGTTGGGCAGAGGACCCGCGCGAACCATCAGTTCCTGCAGAAACGATGGAAATCAAGTCTGCCCTTCGGTTGCTCAAACTTGAATTTTCCGGGCTGGAAATTGTTTTAGAAGACAGCCCTGAAGGTAACGAATTTGAATCGATTGATGTTTCTATCGTTCTTCAGCGCCTTATGAATCTTGAGGCTGACTACCGTAACCTGATGACCCTGCCCGAACGCGACCAGCTTACCGCTGAACTTAAGACGCAGGGACTTGAGGCCTTGATGTCTGATTTGCTAGAACGCCAGGTTCCCCGCGACCTGGTAGGTGCAGAACTTGAGCTGGCATGGTGGCAGAGCGCCCTGGAAATGATGATGTCTTCGCAGGAACTTGAAATCCTCGATGGCGCAACCCTGCGAGAGCTTGAAGGCAAGTTCCGCATGGCAGATTCTGCCCATATCGCTGCCGGCGCTGCCCGTTTGAGTGCTGCAATCGCTCGCAACTGGAACCATAAAATTGCTCAAGATACCGAAGGCTCTGCCTACCTCAAGAGCCAACTCACCGGCCACGAATTCCGGTTTGATCAATTGCTAGAAAACGCTCCTGGCATGGCAACAGCGCTGTACCCGCTGTGGATTACAAGCCCCTTTGCCTTGAGCCGACGTATTTCCCCGCAGATGCGTTTCGACTGCGCCATCTTGCTCGACGCCGAATCGTCGCCCATGGCGGCAAACCTTCCCGCAATCACCAGAGCTGATCAGGTCATTGCCCTGGGTGACCCTCACTCGGGTTTCCCCGCACCGTTCATGGTCTCCGCTGTCGCCAAATCGGCACCGGTGGATACTGACCATAACATAGTGAGCACCTACTCGGCACTCTCCAAAATCCTGCCCAAGCGCACGCTCTCACTGCTCAAAGATCGCGCGGTGGACCCCGCCGTCTTTGCCTACCTGAACGAGCATTTCTACGATGGCAAACTACGGGCATACCCCTGGGGCGAAGAAATCTCCCAGACCACCCCGGCATTCATCGCAGAATACCTCGACTCCACAGGCAAGATTAGCGATAACTCCAACCTCGATTCCCCTGAATTCGAAGTACAACGAGTTGCCCAGCGCGTCCTCGAACACGCCTATAAAAACCCCAACCAATCGTTGGCTGTGGTGACGGCATCTCCCCGCCACGCCCGGCGCATTGCCGAATCGGTGCGCTCCATGCTTGCCCAGTATCCGCAGCTGGCACCCTACTTCAGCGGCGGTCGCGAACCTTTCCGCGTGGTCGATTTAGCGCGAGCAGGCGGAATGGTACGAGACGTTATTATTTTCTCCCTGGGCACAGGAATTGGACGCCAAGGCGCTGTCAACCACCAGCTGGGCCAGCTCTCTGAAGAACACGGTCGCGAGCTTCTAGTTTTAGGCCTATCCCGCGCTCGCCATCTGACACGTTTCATGGCTTGCGTTCAGCCCAAAGATTTGGATCCCGAGCGTCTGGAATACGGTGCGCGCGATTTGTACAATATTTTGCGTGACCATGAGGCTTACCTCGAACGCCAGGGCCTAGAGCAGACAGCAACTATTACCGATAAAATTCCTGCCAACGAATTCCTGAAGAATACCGATATCGAAGCAATCGATATGGGGGATTGGCTGCTGAACGATATGGTTCGCCGTCTGCATGATCGCGGGGTAAAACTGCGAGAGAGCGAATACGACAATATCTCTTTGGTGGCATTGAGCTCCGAGGAATCGTTGATGGCTGGTTCAACGTTGAGCCCCCGCCAGCGCAAAATGGGAACTGAAACCCCTCCATTGAAAGTAAATCTGCCGTTGGCAGCGATTTCAGACGGGTCTGAGGAGTTTGCGCGAATGAGTGTTCGCGAGCGTTCTCGCCTGGTTCCTGACCGTCTATCGAAGACTGGCTGGAACTATCTAACGCTATGGACCATTGAGGTCTTTTCAGACCCTGAGTCCGTGGTCGATCGGATGTGCCTTTACCTGGGAATTGAGGGGTCAGATGATGACGCCGAATGAGGGGAGCGCCTACTCACCAATTCCCCGCAGACGTCGAGGCAACCGTCGGGCAACTTCAGGTGAGTCTGAGTTCAAGCAGGAACCACGTCTTGCCGGCCTGGAAAACTCTGCGCATCCAATTCAGCGCGACCCTGCGGAGCTGAGCGAGCAAACTGAGCGCGACCGCTGGCTGAAGGAGCAGAAGCCTCCGCACCACTCGCTCTAAGTTGCACCATTCCCTCTCAACCGAGCGGTAAGAGCATGGAAAAATTCGGCGGTACAGAATGAACATTCTGTACCGCCGAATTTTTATGTTAAGTGCTAGGAATCTGAAGAGCCTGAAGATTTATCGGTGCTGTAGAAACCCGAACCTTTAAAGACCACTCCCACATTTCCATATTTTTTGCGGAGCTGATCTTCGCCGCAACTGGGGCATGTTTTGAGTGGGGCGTCTGAGAAAGACTGATGTTCCTCAAAAACAAAGCCACAGTTTTTGCACTGGTATTGGTAGACAGGCATTTTTCTCCCTTGAACAACTTTTCGAAGATAATCTTACTCCGCCGCGTTAGCTTTTGAGTTTCGTGATTCCTTCTTCGGTGAGGACCTGCTCCAGGTGAGAGTCCCATGTGTCGGTGGGGAGAGCGTCGAGTATCTCTCGGGCAAAGACAACACCGAAGGTAAAGGGGCTTTTCGCTGTTTCTTCGGTCAGGAACCTGTCGTAGTATCCGCCGCCTTGGCCTAATCGTGCCCCGTTGACGTCGTAGGCTAGAGCGGGAACGAAGTGGACGTGGGCGTCGAGAAATGCCTGGGTATCTAATTTTTCTCCCAGCGGCTCTTCAATGCCCATGGAGTTTTTGGCGAATTCAGTCTCAGGCGTCCACTGTACCCAGCTCAGTTGGCGTTGGGGCTCTACTCGCGGAACCAAAATAGTGTGGCCGGCTTCGGAGAGAGCGGTGAGACCGGGGATGAGCGGTGGCTCGACGTCTACGGGCAGGTAGGCGGCGATGGTGAGGTGGGTTTGTCCCAATTGTTGACAAGCCTCGTGCACAATATCTTTCATGTTCTGCTCAAAGTTCTTAGACCACTGTGGAGGGTGGGGAAGTGCTGCAGCGCGACGGGCTCGAATAGACGCACGGAGAAGTTTTTTATCTGCGGCGATTTCTTCTGCTGAGCTGGGAGAAAATGGGCTCATCATTATTTAGCCTCTCGAAAAGTGTGTTGTTTACCTTCCAATGTATGCAAGGTAACTAGTCAATCAAAGAGCTTTCGACACAAGGCAAAAACTTTGTCCCCAAAACTGTCTATTTTTGTTGCTGTCCCCAGATGAGCGTTGATTTTTGGTCAACTCAGGTATCGTAATTCTTATGACTGACAAGAATAAGAAGCCTGTAACTAAGGCTGTGATCCCTGCAGCTGGTCTCGGAACTCGCTTCCTCCCAGCCACCAAAGCAACTCCTAAAGAGATGCTTCCGGTAGTGGACCGCCCTGCTATTCAATATGTAGTGGAAGAAGCTATCCGTGCAGGTTTGAATGATGTTCTGATGATTACCGGCCGCAACAAGCGTGCCCTGGAGGATCACTTTGACCGCGTTCCTACGCTGGAAGACCAGCTAGAAGAGCAGGGTAAAGACTCCTTGTTGCAGAAGGTACAAGATACGAACGATATGGGTGAAATCCATTATGTTCGCCAGGGTGACCCCAAAGGTTTGGGCCACGCTGTGTTGCGCGGAAAGATTCACGTGGGCGACGAGCCTTTCGCTGTACTTTTGGGCGATGACCTCATTGATGAGAAGGAAGACCTTCTCTCTGAAATGGTTGCTGTACAGGAGAAAACCGGCGGCTCTGTTATTGCTTTGATGGAAGTTCCCGAAGATCAGATTTCAGCCTATGGTTGCGCTGCTATTGAAACCGTTGAAGGCGAAGATTTCTTCAAAGTGACCGAACTGGTTGAGAAGCCTGCTAAAGAAGAAGCTCCTTCTAACTATGCAGTAATTGGTCGCTACGTTCTTTCTTCGAAGGTATTTGAGGTACTGGAGAACACCGCACCTGGTCGCGGTAACGAAATTCAGCTTACCGATGCTCTTCAGACTCTAGCTAAGGGCACCGGTCAAGGCGACGGCGTCTACGGCGTTGTTTTCAAGGGTCGCCGTTTTGATACAGGCGATAAGCTGAGCTACCTGAAGGCAAACGTCATTCTAGCTGCAGAACGTTCCGACCTCGGACCGGAACTCAATAAGTGGCTCAAAGAATTCGTCAATAACCAGTAATTGATTATTCTTCAAAGCGAGATTACTTATTATGAGTAATCTCGCTTTGGTGTACCCATATTTGGGAGTACCTTATGTAAGATTGAAAGTCCTAGAGATATCGTGAACTTTTGATGAAAAGTGGTTTTGGCTATGGCTTCCTCTTGGCTTGGGGCAACGAGCGTTCTGCTCGTTCTCGCTGTCATTATCTTTTTGGCACTACCCAAGTTATTGCAGCGCTCACAAGACACCACTATCGCTGCAGAACGGTTTGCTGAGGATATTTATCTCGATGCGCAGACTGGCCTAGCGGGGGAACCGCTCGCTCATACGGCAGCACCTCACTCACGCTTAGCAGCTCCATCCGAGGAACCCACTCAACTACGGGATGCCGAACAACCAGCTTTCACTATCTATTGGGGCCGCGTTCTCATCTTTGGGGTGGGCGTCTTTGCATTGCTGACCGCTTTCTTCACCTCACTTATCGCCCTATTTACTGCTCTTTCATGGGCTATGCCCGCTACTAGCTTGTTGGTTGCCGGTGCCTGCGTGGCAACTCTGCGTGCCTTTGCTTTGCACGATGCTAAGAAGCGTGGTCACCATGCGGTAGCCACCCGTCCAACCATAGAACACGAAGAAATTGTGTTGCGCCCGCGGGAAAAATCCCAGGAGAAAGCCCCGCTTACCCTGGAGAATCTGCCTGAAAACGCGAACGTCCGTATCAAGCCTTCAAAAACGGATGATCAAGTACCCGTGGCTTTTGTCGCCAAATCTTTGCGCTATGCCCGCACCCACCATCAGTCCGAGCGCCCGGTACTTGAAGGCACCGCCACTTCTACTCCTTTAGAAGAACGCCGTTTGCCGGAAGAACCCTTTGAATCTGCCGTAGCTGAATGGCAGCCCACACCGCTTCCCGAACCTATTTACACAGATTTCGAACTGGTTCGGCCCGAAGGTCAGAGCTCGATCCCTGCAGAGTTCACGTTGCCGGTGCCGCCGTCGTCGTCACCGACCATCGTTTCGGGATCATCGCTCGATGATATTCTGAATCGCCGACGCCGCCCCTAAAATTCCAAGCGCCTGTTTTCCTTCAGAGAAAGCAGGCGCTTGTACTATTTTGAGTAGAGAATCCTCTGCACAGCTCACGAAGGAGAAGACCGCCCATGGTCGAGCATCATCTTGAAGTGGAACGTAAGTACGAGTTTGTCGGTGGAGACGGGGAACCGACTCATGTTGACTGGTCAGCTCTGGATGGATATTCGGTGCAAAAGCCGGTTGAGGAGCATCTAGAAGCGTCCTATTTTGATACCGCCGATAACGATTTGAGCCGTAATCTCGTAGCACTGCGCCGTCGGCTGGGCGGGTATGACCAAGGATGGCACATCAAATTTGATGATCGCGCTGGCGCTCGCCATGAGATGCACTTTGACTTGCTTGCAGATGAAATGAAAATGCCCGCGCGGGTTTCTAAATTTGTACGTTCGGTAACACTGGGGGATGAGCTGCATGAGATAGTTTCGCTCATTACTGATCGAATCCGCACGGTTCTCAAAGATTCTAACGGCGTGAATGTAGCTGAAATCTGCCAGGACGCCGTTCACGCTCACGACTTTTCAACGGGTATTGAACGTCAATGGAATGAATGGGAAATTGAACTTTTGGAAAGCGGCGAGAAAAGCCCCGCTGAAATCTTTGCTGATTGTGAAAAGATTTTATTTGAAGCAGGTGCGAAGCCCTCAAAGTCTCCGGCAAAAATTGCCCGCGCGCTGGGGCAAGACGGCGAGTTTGAGGCTAGACGACAGGGGAAAAATCTTTCTGGTGAGCAGCTCGCCAAGAAGACAAAGAAGAACGAGAAGAAGAACAAACGCCGCGTTCAAGACACCGCGCCCCAAGACTCTTCAGAGCTGCTTCAGCACGTTCTGCACATGCTCACCAGTAACCTCATGCTGTGGGAGCTTAAATTCCGTGCGGGCACACCTGAAACTGTGCACGGGATGCGCATTGGAACGCGGCAGATTCAATCAGTCTTGCGCTATGCGGTGCGCCCGTATGTGAAGAATGAGGTCGAAGCCGAAGCGGTAGAGCAGCTGATTAGTTCTTTGAAGAAGCTGATGAAGGGTCTCTCTTCTGCGCGAGATATTGATATTTTGACTGACTTTCTAGGATCAGTTGAGGTAAGACCGGGTTTGGTGAGCGAAAAATCCCGTGAGGAACTCGAAGAATATCTGGCGTTAGATGACGAAGACGCCTCAAAGAGCGTCCTGCGGCTCTTGGATTCTGAGGAGTATTTGAAGCTTCGTGTGGCGTTGATTGAGCTAACACAGAATTTGGATATGGCTGTCACGCTACCTCTCAATGCAGAGAACTTTGTAAATAAGGTAGCTAAGCGCATTCGCAAACACTTGAGCAGCTTTCTCAAAGCCGACTATAAGGATTTATGGGAGCTGAATCCTTCTGCCTTCGCCTACGACGAGGTACATAACGATGTTCTGTTTGAAATACGCCGTGATGCGCAAGCCGCACGCTACTGTCTCGAAGCTTTTGAAATTGCGGGAATTAAGCTTTCTAAAGATCACAAGAAACTGCGTAACTACGCCGGTGAGCTCCATCGGGAGATTTCAATATTATCTGATGAAAACGTAGTGGTACGCTGGCTGGAAAGAAGTAGCCGACGCGCAATGAACCACCAAAGTGACCGGCTGGGCATTGGATATCTGCTCGGGCGCTCCAGCTATTATGCGGTGGGCTTGCGTATGACTCAGCATTCTTTTGTGCCGGCTGAGCTCAAACGCATCAAGGAGCTTGATTTGAAATAAGAAGCAGGGACATACAACCCAACTTAAAGTGCGGGGGTGGTCAACCAGCGGTTGACCACCCCCGCTTCACACACAGGAAGAAAAGTCTTCTGAAAAAGCCGCCGATTTTCGTCTTCCCACAAGGCGTAAATCATTAGCTAATAAAAATATAACCTAATTACTTTGTGTTGACCAGATATTTCTTTTAAAGAAATGAAGAAACTCTGGAATCACCTCACCCTATGCTGTTCTTCACGCCGAGCAAAGAAGCAGATAGCTCCGAGGGAAGACCACACAGGTAGTATTGAATGCGTGTTCGAATGGATCGACAGCTTGCACTGGTCCTTAGCAATCGTTTTCTTTTGGATCATAGGAATCCTTCGCACCAGCATCGTATTCGCTCTAGGGTGGAGCGCCTCTGCCGGTACCGAACGATTTAAACGACTTCAACGAGCTATGGATAGCCCCATCTACCGGCGCGCGCAAGCATTTATCAACCAATGGGGCGCCCTTGCTGTGCCCCTGTGCTTTATCACGGTCGGATTTCAGACCGCCGTCATCCTAACTACCGGGTTCACCCGTATGCCCTTAATTCGCTGGATTCCCGCCATGCTTTTGGGAACTCTGCTCTGGGGAATCATCTATGGCACTATAGGCATGGCAGTCTTCTGGGCATGGCTCGAAAGACCCTTTATGGCCCTGGCGCTCATTGCAGTGGTGGTACTGGTGATTATCGTCGTGCGGCGTCGTCAAAAATAAGACCTGCAGACCGTGCTACCTTTGCGGTATGACTCTTGTGCACCTGGAAGATTTTCATCCGCTGCTACTTCAGCCGGAGAAAGCAGAATATATTGGCTGGGCGCCGGACGCCGAACAACTGCGCGTGGGATATGTACCGGGTGTTATGCCTGGAAAATGGTTCAACCGCTGGCATCAGCGCTATGACATTCACCGCGCCCTTATAGAAATTCCCCTGGCGGAAAAGCGCGGAGTTGATGCGCTGAACCAAACCCATGAAGGAAATCCGTTAGCGCACATGGTGTTGTTGCGTCCAGAAGAAGAACCCGACTGCTTAGATAAGAAACGCTTTCACGCTATTAATCTCTACCGGGAAAAGCAAGTAGTAGTGCTTCCTACCGATCATGTGCTTACTGTATATGAAGATTCTGTTCCGCTGGCAGAACTTGCGGAAGAATTCATGCTTCAAGACCCTCAAACGGTACCGCAGTGGGCAGAAATTTCTGCTGCTTATCGGCAGGCGAATCCGCAGAAGTTACCGGCGACGCGCCATATTCACGATGCGGTTGAGCTGGTGGCAGCGGGACTGGGGCTACTTATCGTTCCGCTATCGGTCGCTCGTTATCACCACCGTAAAGATTTGACCTACCGGTATGTTGAAGAGCTGGATGAATCGGCCGTCAGCCTGGTGTGGGAGCGAAAATTCCGCTCGAATGAGGACGAACAGATCATCCAAGATTTTGTGGGTATTTGCCGCGGACGCACGGCGGGATCAGACCGAGGATCTGAAAGCCTGCAAACCCTCAAAGAAAAAGCCGCGAGGGAAAAAGAAGAAGCCAAGCAAAAACGACGTGCGGCGAATGCGCGCCGGGAAACCCGGGACCGCAAGGCGCGTAACGCCAAAAACAATGGAAATGTCCGCCAACCTCAAGCTCAAAAGGGCAAGAGTGCTCCACCGCGCGGTTCAGGCGGCCGCAAGAAGCGCTAGAGAAAACCCACCTCAGCCTTGTGGCTGAGGTGGGTAGAAAACTCTCTTAGGAAGAAGCTTCGCCGGGTTCAGGATGTATTCGAGCAACCACGGGCATTTCCTGGGTCTTAGGATTGAATGTTCGAACCAGCGACTGGTTAGCTAGCGGAATACGAGCCCCGTTTTCATCGAGAGCCCGCTTCAGCGCCACTCGTAACACCCGCGCTACAGCCCACTGTTCACTGGGCGCGGTCTTAACAGAGATACGCAGGGTAAGAGATTCACCGGTCACAGATTCCACCCCGAGAACCTCTGGCTCGCCCATAATCGAGCGTTTAATATCCGGGTTGCTCAGTGCGCGGTGCGCAGCTTGGAGTAGGATTTCACTAATTTCTTCGATGTCCGAATCGTAAGGGACAGGCAAATCGATATTGGTACGCGCCCAGCCCTGAGAAGAGTTACCCACCCTCAAAATTTCGCCATTGCGCACATGCCAGAGCGTACCGTTGACGTCGCGTACCTGAGTGGTTCTCAACCCGACTGCTTCAACTGTGCCGGAGGCTTCGCCCAAATCGACGACGTCCCCAATTCCTAGCTGGTCTTCTGCCACAATAAAAATACCCGAGAGAAAATCTTTCACCAGTGATTGCGCACCGAAAGAGAGCGCCACGCCGGCGATACCCGCCGAAGCAATAACTGGGGCTATATTGAATCCCAGTTCAGAAATAATCATGACGATAGCAACGGTCCAAATCACGATGGCCGAAACCGAGCGAAGAACGGAACCCACCGTTTTGGCGCGTTGGGACTGACGCGAATTGCTCTGCAGATTATCGGGCACATACTGAGTTGCCTGCGTGTGCGGGTCTTTAGCAGGAACAATTCGGTATCTTGTTCCCTTGGCCACTTGGTCGGTGATATGCCGAACGGCAACCCCCAGCGCAAGTCGCAGAATCATAGCCCCCACGATGATAAGCACGATACGCAACGGCTTATCCAACCAAAAGTCAGTACTCAGCACTCGCTGAAACAGATGAGTCGTTTCATCCGCAGTGTTTTCTAGCGTATAAATATCACCGGTGAGGGCTGCGCCCAATGGAAAAAGAAGCATATTTTTAAGAGTACTCACCGCGAGCGCAAACCCCACAATTTCTGGGGAGTTTTCAGAGAACATTGACTGTACTGTGAGGAGTAGCTGAGACATTCGTTAAGATAGAACCATGCCCCTCGTTATGGATACCAGACCTGCCGCCTACTGCGTGATTGTGCGCGAAGGCAAGATACTTCTTACTCATTTTTCAACGGTCACCGCTGCGGGGCATCGCATTTCTGGGTGGACTCTACCCGGCGGAGGAATGGAAAGAGGGGAACAGCCTGAGCAGACTGCCCTTCGAGAAGTCTTTGAAGAAACCGGTTATGAGGCACAGGTTGACGGGCTAGTGGGTGTGCACGCGGGGTATTCTGATCGCCCAGATGGTTCCACCTTTTGTGCTTTGCGCACTGTTTTTACTGCTCGAATTGTCTCTGGCGAATTCGCAATCGAAGCTGACGGTAGCACTAACGACGCTCGATGGGTTCCCCTGAACGAGCTCGACCTCTATATCCCACAGGCTTCAAAACATTCAATGTCACCGCATTTTCTGACTGCCGTAGTAGCCATGATGGGTTTCGATTCTGCCCTGGACTGGAGCAAAGCCGTGGAAAAGGAGCTACCTGCATGCTGAACCTCTCTCACACCCTCTCTCGACGACGCGCGGTAGCTTTGAGTAGCGTCGGACTCCTTGCAGCCCTGAGTGGCTGCGGTGGTACAGGTGGGATCCAAGAAGACCCTCAAGCCGCGGAATTTGGAACCATCAAAATCTCTAAGGGACTCTCCCAGGAAACTGAAACGGTAGCTAATATCTATGCGCAGGCACTTCAAGAAGCGGGCTACTCTGTTGAAATCGTAGATACCGGCGATACCCGCGAAGACTACCTCAACGCCATGGGCGGGTTGGAAGAACCAGAGGCATCTACCGCCTCAGCTTCTCCCACCGGAATTACACCTTCTGCCGATCCAGCAACAGTCGATCTCACCCCTGATTATTCGGGTAATTTGTTGTACGAGCTGACTGACAACGGCGCTTTTAGTACTGCTTATATCGAACAGCAACGTAAAGCCTCTGCAGAAGCAACTCAGTCTGCCTCCGCTGAAGTCACCTCCGCTGAATCCGCTGAAGCAAATGAAACCCCCACCGCTTTAGCCACACCATCACCCCAGGAAACCTCCCTGCAAGCGCCCTCTATGTCCTCTAGCGACATCCTCGATTCCATTGACCGCCTGCTACCCAGCACCCTGCAGTTACTGGCAGCTTCGGACGGCCAAAACCGCGATGCGCTCGTCGTCACTCAAGCTACAGCTGCTAAATACGAACTTAACTCCATGACGGATCTCAGCGACTTCTGTAAAAAACTAACCTTCGGAGTCACCACAAAATTTAGTGAGAAACCCCATGGGCTGAAAGCACTCTCAGAGTATTATCAGTGCAAACCAAAAGCTGTAAAAATCTTTGACGATCAAACAGAGCTCTCCCGAGCACTGGCGTCCAACGAGGTACAGGTAGCGGATATATATTCGGCATCGTCTCAAATCAGCCAAAACGCATATAAAGTTCTGGACGATCCCGCAGGAATCTTTATTCCCCAGCAAATCGTGCCGATTATGCGCGTCAATGAGTTGCCCTCCAGCGCTCAAAACGCCGTCAATACCGTATCCCGTCAAATCACAACCGATGATCTCAAAACCTTTGACAGACTGACCCACGGCTCAGAAGCAATGACACCCGAAGAAGTGGCAAAATTCTGGCTCGAACGTTCAACGGAGTAACCTAGGCACTATGGCATCTTTTAAACAATCCGCAAAACTTCAAAACGTTCTCTACGATATCCGTGGACCGGTACTCGATGAAGCTCAGCGTATGGAATCACAAGGGCACCGTATTCTCAAGCTCAATATCGGTAACCCCGCGCCGTTTGGCTTTGAAGCCCCAGATGCCATCATGATGGATATTATCCAGCACCTTCCCGAAACGCAGGGCTACTCTGATTCACGTGGTCTCTACTCGGCGCGTACCGCCATTGTGCAGTACTACCAGACCAAGGGAATTCTGAACCTCGAACCTAACGACGTTTATCTGGGTAACGGCGTTTCCGAGCTGATTCCCATGACCTTGCAGGCACTGTTAGATCCGGGCGACGAAATTCTTATTCCAACCCCTGACTACCCGCTGTGGACGGCATCCACTGCGCTCGCCGGTGGAACTCCGGTGCATTACCTGTGCTCGGAAGAGGACGACTGGCAACCAGACCTTGAAGACATCCGCTCAAAGATTACCGAACACACCAAGGGAATTGTGGTCATCAACCCCAATAACCCCACCGGTGCGGTCTATAGCAAGGAAGTTCTGCAATCCATCGTAGATATTGCCTATGAATTTGGGCTCATCATTTTCACCGATGAAATCTACGAAAAAATTACCTATGACGGCGTTGAAGCCATCAACATGGCAACTCTGACCAAAGACGACGTCCTGTGCCTCACCTTTTCCGGACTCTCCAAGGCATACCGCGTGTGCGGTTACCGCGCTGGCTGGGTTGCCATCACCGGCCCCAAATACGCAGCCCGAGACTACATTCAGGGCATCAATCTGCTGGCATCCATGCGGCTGTGTGCAAACGTGCCCGCCCAGCATGCCATTCAAACGGCGCTGGGGGGTTACCAGTCTATTAATGATCTGATTCTGCCCGGTGGACGCCTCAAAGAGCAACGCGATCTTTCCTTTAAGATGCTCAACGAAATCGACGGCGTGAGCACCAAGCAGGCGGACGGCGCGCTGTATCTCTTCCCGCGCATCGACACCGATAAATTCAACATCACCAGCGATGAGCAGTTTGCCTTTGACCTGCTGAAAGAACAGAAAATTCTCGTCAGCCACGGATTAGCCTTCAACTGGAAGCAACCGGACCACTTCCGCCTGGTTTTCTTGCCCGATACCCAGACTTTAAAGTCCGCATTGGAGCGGCTGGGGAATTTCCTTGATGACTACAAGCAGAACTAGGCAGTCTTTTGCGCTGATTGAGCGCTAGTTCTTCTGAAAGACCGGTGTCCCTGGTGGGGTTCACCGGTCTTTTGTCTGTTACTTGAGATGGGCTACTCCCAACGCTCTATTCGGTATCTGAGGATGAACGCGCCTCTTTAGCTGCAGTAAGACGTTGACGGGCGCCGTCCAACCACGCTTCACAGCGGGTAGCAAGTTGCTCCCCACGCTCCCACAAAGCAATAGTTTCTTCCAAATTCGAAGACCCTGACTCCATGCGCGAAACCACCTGCATGAGTTCTGAGCGAGCCTGCTCATAGGAGAGCTCTTCAACCGGTGCGCCCTGAGCGGAAACGCTGAATTCGATGTTCTGGGCTGCCCTTTTATGTTCGGTGTTATTCTGATCTGACATGATGTTTCCTTATTCTGATGTTGAGATATTTGAAGAGTAAGTGGCGGAGACTGTGGCTTCTGCCGATCCGTGCGCGGCACGCACAACAATCTGCTCACCAGGTTCTAGAACTGCGGCGTCTTTGACGAGCGTGCCGTCAGCTTTTTGAGTAAGCGTATAGCCACGCTCTAAAGTGTGCTGGGGTGATAGGGCCCGTACCCGGGCTTTGAACTGAAAGACGACGTCTGAGGCTCGATTAATCTGGAATTGTGCCGCAGCGAATCCCCGCGAGCGAAGCCGATCAATATCTTCTTCTCGTTGAAGCAACGTCGAATCAGGTTGAGCCAGCGCCGGTCGACTCCTCAGCTGTTCTAGCGCGTAACTTTCTCGTTCGATGAGCTGCTCTACAGAGCGTTGTAAATAGACTCTCGCTTGGGCAACGCGCAAACGTTCTTCTTCAACATCAGGCACTATTCGCTTTGCCGCGTCCGTAGGCGTAGACGCCCGTAAATCTGCAACGAAATCGAGAAGCGGAGAATCCGCTTCGTGCCCGATAGCAGAAACTACCGGAGTATCAGCGGCAAAGACAGCTCTTACCAGCGCTTCTTCGGAGAAAGGCAATAGATCTTCCATAGAACCGCCGCCGCGAGCAATCACGATGAGGTCGACGTCGTCGCGCCCATCAAGCTCCTGAAGAGCTTCAGTGACCTGCCGGAGCGCGTGCACTCCCTGTACCGCTACTTCACGAATTTCAAATTCGACAGAGGGCCAGCGCAGGGTGGCGTTGCGGATGACGTCTTTCTCCGCATCTGAATCTCGACCGGTAATCAGTCCAATCCGATGGGGCAGAACGGGCAGAGCTTTTTTGTGGTGAGCTTCGAAAAGCCCCTCTGCAGCGAGTTGCTGCCGTAACTTTTCGATTCTCTCTAACATGGTGCCCAAACCCACCGGTCGAATATCGTGACCGAGCATCGACAGCCTACCGGTCTTGACCCAAAAATCAGGTTTGAGCTGAACGACTACCCGCTGACCGCGCTCCAAATCGCTGGACAGACGGGCAGTTTCCTGGGCGAAAAGAGTGACCGGCACCGAAACTTCTTCATTGACGTCGCGCAACGTCAAATAGGTAACGCGCGCTCGCTTATTGAGTTCGATAATCTGCCCCTCCACCCAGGTAGGGGAGCACTGTGCAATATACCCATTGAGCTTGTGTGAAAGCATATGCAGCGGCCAGGGATTATCCGGGGTAGTTTGCGCAGCGCGCGCCGGTAAATCACGCCGAGCATCTGATGGACCGGCTGTGTTATCCGGAACCAAAGTGGGTTCGAGAGAATCGCTCATGCACATATCATGGCATCGACCACTGACATTTTAGAAAGTTTTTAGCTTCTGCCTGAAAAAATTTGAAACGTGGGCAGGTTGACTTTCAACTCACAGCGTAAATAGATATTGATTCTGTACGGTTAACACATGGCGAACCAACAGCATTCCGGTTCTTTTTCAGCGGAAGAACCATCTTCACGACCTCACGCGGCGTCGAGCAGAGCTCCTGAAAACTCAGGAAGCTGGCGCAATATTACGGTTGAAGCGGAAAACCGTAGAAGGCGACCAGCACCTTCTGTTACCGCGAAAGAGGCTTATGCAACGCGGCCCCGTCCGCGTTTTTCCGCTGCCCGTAAATTTTTGGCGGTTCTTTTGGCTCTGACGGCGCTTCTGCTGGGGGCTAGCGGTGCCACAGCCTATTGGGCTCAGAAAAACTTTGTTGAGCCCGCTGGATTTTCTGCCATCAGCGCCAACATGGCTCAAGACAAAGAATTTCAGCATGAGCTTGCCCAAGGCGTGGCTCACGACGTCATGCAATCTGACAACATCAAACAGTATTTGGGCAACGGCGATTCTAAAGATACGTTCAACCCCTTAGACATCATCGGATCCTTAAAAGACTGGGGTTATGACCGGGTTGAGGGCGTAGTAACAGGCGCGACGACGGCTGTTGTAGATTCGGAAAATTACCCCCAGGTATGGAATCAAGTCATGATGGACACTCACGCCTATAACCTGGACGAATCGAAAACAGACTCTGTTATTGACATCACGGCGGTTTACCAGCAAGTGGACCAACAGGTTGGCTCCATTATGGGATTTGACCCCGATTTAGTCGGTAGCGACCGCCACCTCATCACCTTGGATGCAACAAATGGTACGTCCCTGCGCGACGTCGTCACCGGTGTGAAAAATTTTGCTGCAACCTGGCAGACACAGCTTATTCTTGCAGCGGTTGCTCTTTTCCTAGCATTCTTGCTCTGGCCTCGTGGACGTCTTTTGTTTATCGGCATCGCGGTATTAATTGCTGGAGGGTTATTGTGGTTCGGTTCATTAGCCACCGAGGGAATATCTACGGCGGCTCGCTCGCTGAATTTAACGTCGAGCGTAGGGCAGGTCTTCATCCAAGGTCTAGCTAACCAGTACGCCCATTCGCTCTCAGGTTTTGCAGGATCGTATGTTGCTCCATTTTTGATTATTGGTGCGGTGCTTGTCGCGTTAGGTATTGCCGCTCAGATCGCGGGGCTCTCTACCAGGAACCGTTCCGCCCGCTCCCATTTCAGAACACAGTAGGATAGAGGGTATGTCCACAACACAGGTTGATTCTTCAGTATCACTCGGCTTTCCGCAGGTGCCTCGTACGCGCCGTTCTCGTGAAGAGATCGAAGCGGCTGCTGCAGTGAACGGAGAGAAAAAAGTTTTGCTCGCTGCCCCTCGTGGCTATTGCGCCGGGGTTGACCGCGCCGTCATCGCCGTTGAAAAAGCGCTGGAGCACTATGGGGCTCCGGTTTATGTGCGTAAGCAGATTGTTCATAACCGCCATGTGGTAGAGACCCTTGAATCTCAAGGCGCTATTTTCGTGGATGAGGTAGAAGAAGTGCCTGAGGGCGCTGTGACCGTCTTTTCGGCGCACGGTGTTTCACCTGCAGTTGTGAATGCTGCTGAAGAGCGTTCTTTGAATACGATTGACGCCACCTGCCCGCTGGTTAATAAGGTTCATCGTGAGGCGGTTCGGTTCGCCAAGCAGGATTACGATATCTTGCTGATTGGTCACACTGGCCACGAAGAAGTTGAAGGTACCGCGGGAGAAGCCCCAGAGCATATTCAGATTGTGAATTCACCGGATGAGGTGGATCAGGTGGTAGTACGTGATCCCGATAAGGTGGTTTGGCTGTCGCAGACGACTCTCTCCGTTGACGAGACCTTGGAGACTGTGGCGAAGTTGCGGGAGCGTTTCCCCTCTCTGCAGGATCCTCCGTCGGACGACATTTGCTATGCGACGTCTAACCGTCAGGGAGCTATCAAGGAGATTGCTCCGCAGGCGGATCTGGTGATTGTGGTGGGTTCGGCGAATTCATCCAATTCGGTGCGGTTGAAAGAGGTTGCTCTGGAGTACGGTGCGCGTCGTGCTGAGCGTGTTGACTTTGCTAACCAGGTTGATGAAGCCTGGTTTGAAGGTGTGGCGACGGTCGGGTTGACCTCCGGCGCTTCTGTGCCTGAGGTTCTGGTGGAGGACGTGTTGCGTCTTCTGGCTGATTATGGATATCAGGATGTTCAGCCGGTAGAGACCGCTAAGGAAGATATTTTGTTCTCTTTGCCGAAGGAGCTGCGCGCGGCGTTGAAGAATGACGGCGATACCAGCAATCAGTTGGGAGGACGAGGTGCGAAGCCGACCCGCTAACGGCGTAGCCTATAGCGGGTCGACTTCGCGACGAAGTCCTCATCCGTTAAAAAATCGCCCCAGTGGGGCGATTTTAGGATGTGAGGTGCGAAGCCGACCAGATGAGCTTCGCGGTTCCGAGCGTGCGAGGAAGTAAGAGCGAAGCGAATTGGGCAGGGCGTGAGCTCCTTTTTCAATCCAATCTCGTGATTTATTCGTTCCATGAGTCGTAGTCGAAGGGCTGCTCACCGTTTGGGTGGGCGGCTCTTTTGCTATCTGTGCCGTGGTCTATGGGGTGCTCGGTGATGATAGCGGGGCCGTCGTAGTCGTCGTCGAGTTCATCGTTGAAGCCTTCGGGATATTGGTCCCACAGCGGTACATTTTCGAAGGTGGGTTCGTAGGCTGATTGTTCTGGATCGAGGATGTGGTCGCTCGCATCTAAAGATGAAGGTTCTGGGTCGTCGAGATCGCCGTTGTTGAAGGCAGCTAGATACTGCTGATAGGAGTCGTCCGCTGCATCTGAGTTTGTTGTTTCGGCAGCGGAGTCGGTCTCGGATTCGTCGAGAAATTCGACGGCGGTAAGAGGCTTGACGGTGGAGCTAATAGGTTCGGTCTGTAAATCGTCCACGAGGTTTGCCGAATCTAGCTCGGCAATTTTTCGCGCGGTGACAAAGACGCGGGTTTCGAGGGAACCGACCAATCCGTTGTATGAATCGACCGTGCGGCTGAGCATACGACCCATGGACGCTAAATGTGAACCGGCTGTTCCTAGACGGTCGTACAGTTGCTTGGAGAGCATAAATAGTTCGCGGGCGTTATCGGTCAGCGCATCTTGACGCCAGGAGAACGAAATCGCTTTGAGCGAGGAAAGTAAAGAGACCGGCGAAACGAGTGCCACGTTCTTCGATGCGGCGTAGTCCAAAAGCGTGGGGTCTGCCGTCAGCGCAGCAGATAAGGCAGATTCAGCGGGTATAAAGCACAACACCAGTTCGGGAGAAGCCTCGAATCCAGCCCAGTATTTTTTATTCGCCAGCGCATCAACATGCGATTTCACTGCTTTAGAATGACGCAAAAGTTCGGCTTTTTTCAGCTGGTCGTCGTCGGCATCTTGCGCTCGTAAATAGGAATTCAGCGGTGCTTTGGAGTCGGCAACAATAGTTTTGTTGCCGGGTAGATAGATGACCATATCGGGGCGGACCACGCGGTCTTTATCTTTGCCACTGGTTGCGGTGGCTGAAACCTGCTCGGAGAAGGAAACATGGTCGGTCATCCCTGCCGCTTCAACCACGCGCCGCAGTTGTGCCTCGCCCCAAGTGCCGCGCGCAGAGCTGGAGCGCAGAGCGGTAGAAAGTGTTGAGGTGACGTCGCGCAGCTGTTCCTGTGTTTGTACAGAATTCTTCAATGCCTCGGATACTGAGCCAAACTGTTCGGCACGCTGGGTTTCCATCGAACGCACCGATTTTTCCATGGTGGCGAGCTGTAGTTTGACCGGGGCGAGTGCCTGAAGCACATCGGCATCGGCGCGGGAGCGTTCTTCTAAGGATTCCACGCGTTCTGCCAGCAAATCGCGGGCTTGCGACGCCGCCGCAAGATCGGCACGCAACTGGGAGTTTTCGTTCTGCAGGGCGCCGGATGAGCCAGCGCCCGCGCGTCCTAAAAACCAGCCCACCGCAATACCAAGAATGAGCGCCAGGGCTAGGGCAAGAACCAGGGTCAAAGAATTCATGGTTCAACATTGCCATGAGTGACTGACAAAATAAGAGTAATTAGCCGATCCTTGCAGAATTTCCCGTACGTCTCTGGTGAGATACCAGAAAATCACACGAGATACCGTTTCGAAACTGTACTTCGTGAACTTTTCTGGTACCTCATATGAGGTACTCGTTCAAAGTAGTAACTCAACCTTGTCGGTAGCGTTCATCGCCTCCACCACATGTTTTGCATCTGGGTTACACGAGAGATATCCTTATCTTCTAGGGAGGCTTCCCCTCAAAAATTCAACTGTTCTTCGAAAGTGGGCTCGTGTGCCTTATTTGTTTCTTGCGCTAGCTATTGGTGCTGAGCTGCTGGCAACTTCTTTGCTGAAAAATACGGATGGATTCACTAAATTACTGCCGACTTTGCTATGCCTGGGGCTCTTCGGGGTTTCTTTCTTTGGGCTAGCACAGGCAGTACGCGATATCCCGGTAGGCGTGGCTTATGCGATGTGGTCGGGTCTTGGAACCGCCGCAATCGTTGCCATTGGCGCTATCTTCTTAGGCGAACCGCTAACGGTTACCAAGGTCGTGGGCGTGGGCCTCATTATCGGCGGAGTGGTGCTGTTGAATCTTGGGGGAGCGGCGAGCCACTAAAGCCAGCCATTGTGTTCAGCCTGCTGAGCCGCATCAAAACGGTTTTCGGCATTGAGTTTTGCCATAGCGTTAGAAATATGGTTTCGCACAGTTCCCTGTGAGAGGCTGAGTTGCTTTGCTATAGCAACGATGGATGCCCCGCCGAGGGATGTCCGAAGCACCTCTTGTTCGCGCTCGCTAAGCGGTGATTGACCTAGGGCGAAACTTTCTGCCACTAGCCCGGGGTCAATCACTTTTAGACCGCTATTAATTTTCCTAATTGATTCTGCGAGTTGTGCTGCTGGAGTATCTTTGACGACGAAACCGCGGGCTCCAGCTTCAAGTGCACGGGCAAGATAACCTGGGCGGCCAAAAGTTGTGACGATTAGTGATTTGGTATCTGAACCTGTAGTCGTGAGTTGCTGAGCTACTTCTATACCGGTCAGCTCAGGCATTTCTATATCGAGTAGAGCCACATCGGGATTGAGCTGGTTAATATCTCTCAGCGCGCTCTGCCCGTTCCCACTACTTCCAATAACTTCTAAATCGGGTTGTAGATTCAATAGAACGCTCAGGGCGTCTCTAATCATTTGTTGATCGTCTGCAATATATAGTCTTATGGTCCTCATCCTGTGTTTCCTATCGAAGTGAAATTACCGTTCATTGACACCATGATTCTGGTCTGAGAACCGGTTACTACATGTAAATCTCCGCCTGCTTCAAGAACTCTATTGCGTAAACCGCTTAGCCCATTTCCTTCATCGATCTGTGCGTTGACTCCATTGTCGACAATTTCGATACGTTCGGGTTCTACGAAAACCCAACAAGCGGTGGCATGTGAATGACGCAAGATATTGGTGATTGATTCTCTGAGCACCCACGTAAATAATGTTGAATTATTACCGGCTTGGGCGGCTTCATCCGAGGAGGGTAAGCGGAACCGTATTTGAGCCGTTTCGAGTGCTCTTCTCGATGCTTCAATTTCCCCGGTAAGGTTAGGAGACTTCATGCGTGTCACAGTTGCTCTGACTTCGGCAAGGGCTGTGCGAGAAATAGTATTGATTTGCGCAAGTTCTTCTTTAGCTTGAGCCGGATCTGTTTCTACTAACACAGCAGCTACTTCAGCCTTTAAATTGATAACGGTTAGCGAATGTCCCAATAAATCATGGACATCCCGGGCGATTTTTTCGGAAGTTTGTGCTTCTAAGAGTTGATTGGCGAGTTCTCTTCTCTGATCTAGTCTCCAGTTCAGCAACGCCATAACGAGCACAAAGATTGCTCCAAAAAAGAAGCTATACCCACTGCTTCTAAATTCTGGTGGAAAAATAAAGGCGATACTGAGAAGCCCCACCACAGTAATGATCAACCCAACTGATATGCCAACTGAAGGCTTATTTTGAAATGCCCATTTAGCAACGAAATAAGTTGAAAAATAGATTGCCCACGGTCCTACAAAAATGAGCTGTATAAGAGCTGGGATCAGCAGTAGCAAGCTCCATTTGAGCGTGCGTTGCGGCTGAGTTTTGGCGGCGAGTAAATCATTGGCCCCGAAGGACACTAAATAGAGAGTGCAGAAGAGAAAAGTGGAGGTTATTGCGAGCCATTTTTGCCACGATTCAAGCGACGGGCTACCCCAAACTTCGGTAAGCGGGTAGAGCAAGAAAGCTAACCAGATTCCAGCAAAACCAACGGCGGTCCAGTTGAAGTTTTTGAAATTAAATTTGTGCACATCCATGGACTCTTTGCCCCAGTTTTCTTGATACTTAGAATTTACTTTAGCGAGCGTTGGCGCGTTTTCTGGTTTTGAGGCAGATTGCTACAAATATGCCACCCCATACCAGGGTATTGATGAGTGCATAGGCTAGCGGTTCATTGACAAACCAGGGGTTCTGTCCGGTGATTAAGGTGTCGCCGTGAGTAAAAGCAAAACGGGACAGCTCAGTGACTCCGTAAAGCGGAGTAAATCGAGCAATACTCATCATGCTTTCAGGCAGGGGACTGAAGGTTGTACCGAAAAAGGAAAAGAAGACGAGCAAACCGCTGCCGATAGATACAGCACGGGCATTTTTGAATACCTGGGCCAATGCCATTCCGTAAAAGCTAAAGATAGTGCAGCACACCACGGTAACCGCAGCACAAATGATTTGCTGTTCGATTGGAATTTCTGCACCGGTCATTGAACCAAAAATATTGACAATGATGACGGGCAACATGGTGGTAATTAGCGCGATTACACATTTACTGAGCAATATATGTTTCCACCTAATGGGTGTAAGAGCGAGTTGTCTACCCCACCCTGATTCTATTTCTAGTACTGCGGTGCCCGATGCAGACAATGCACCGGTGACTGCACCATAAACCGCCATGCCCAACATGACGTATGCTGAGACATTTCCATCATGAAATGGCTGGGTTCCATAACTTTGGGCTGCTCCAAAGAGTAGATACATACCTGCGGGCATCACAATAATGCCAAATAGCGTGGAAAAGTTTAAAATTGCCTGTTTGATATCTAGGGCAATAAATCGTGAGAGTTTCATGATGGTCCTTAGATAGCTGCTAATGAGTTATGGGTCAGTTCTTTGAAGATTTGTTCGACCGATGGTTTATGTATTTCCAGATTCGAAATCTCATAATTGTTCAGGAGATAACGAGCCACATCTTCAGGGTTCTGGCTACTGAGCGAGATAGTTTTGGCATGAGATTCAATATCAAACACTGAATAATCTTGAGAAAGTTCAGCGAGTAGCTTTTCTTGCTCTGATTGCTTCATATCAAAGCTAATACGAGAGGTTCCAGAAGCATTCTGTAATGACGTTGTACTTTGATCTGCAAGTACTTTTCCGGCTCCCATAATGATGATTCGTTCTGCGAATTCTTGAGCTTCTTCAAGATAATGCGTCGCAAATATGATGGTGGTTCCTTGTCGAGCAAGCTGTTGCATTGCTGTCCAAAAATCTTGTCTGGCGTTGACATCCATCCCAGTTGTGGGCTCATCAAGAATGAGCAGTTGCGGTTGAGCAAGTAGTGCTATTGCAAATTTTATTTTTTGTTGTTGTCCACCTGAGCACTTTTCAATTTTCCGTTGCGCAAATTCCGTGACACCGGCAACTTCCATTGCAGCCTCAACATTGACCTTGTGAGGATAAGTGGCGGCAACCATTTCAATCTGGTCTTTAACTTTTAGAGTTTTGAGGAGACCGCCCGTTTGAAGAATTGCGCCAACTTTTCCTTGCTGAATGGCGGTTGATCGTTCCTCTTCGAAGAGAGAAACTGTGCCTTCATTGGGGTCTGAAATTCCCAAAATGATGTCAATGAGCGTGCTCTTCCCCGCGCCGTTTTCTCCGAGCAGAGCAACAATTTCTCCTGAACCTATGGAGAAGCTGGCGTTCTGGACCGCGTGAACAGTGCCACCACGGGTGGTGAAAGTCTTTGATACTTGGTGCACTGAAAGTGCTGTTTCGTTCTTCATGGTTCAAGTATCGAACGCTTTCTTGCACCGGCTTTATACGTTTTGTCACTGATTTAGACTGACATTTGTCATGGTCTAAAGTTTGGTTTAGAGATACTTCACTCGCCCGGATTCTTAGGGCTTGCACATCAAAGAAGGTAAGGTAAAACCTGTGGCTTTAACTATCGGAATTGTGGGTCTGCCCAACGTCGGCAAATCGACCCTTTTTAATGCATTGACCAAGAACACCGTTCTGGCGGCGAACTACCCCTTCGCAACCATCGAACCTAACATCGGCGTCGTGAACCTCCCAGACTCGCGCTTGAACCGTTTGGCTGAAATTTTCAGTTCCGAACGCATTCTGCCTGCAACCGTGTCCTTCGTGGATATCGCGGGCATCGTGCGTGGTGCATCTGAAGGCGAAGGGTTGGGCAACCGGTTCCTCGCCAACATCCGCGACGCGCAGGCAATTGCGCAGGTTGTTCGCGTGTTCGACGACCCCGACGTCATTCACGTAGACGGCAAAGTTGACCCCGTTTCCGATATGGAAACCATCAACACCGAGCTCGTTCTAGCAGACATGCAGACTCTCGAAAACGCTATTCCTCGCCTCGAAAAGGCTGTGAAGATTAAGAAGGGCAACGCCGCCGCACTTGAGGAATACAAGAAGGCTCAGAAAGTTCTTGAAGAGGGGCATACCCTTATTTCCCAGCAAAAAGAAGCTGGTCTAGATTTCTCCCTGCTCAAAGAATTGAACCTTCTCACCACCAAGCCTTTCATCTACGTGTTCAATGCAGACGAAGGTGTTTTGGGCTCTGAAGAAAAGCAGCAGGAACTGCGCAATCTCGTTGCACCTGCAGAAGCCGTATTCCTGGACGCAAAACTCGAAGCTGACTTGGTCGAACTTTCAGACGAAGAAGCTGCAGAGATGCTTGAAATGAGTGGACAGGACGAGTCCGGTCTAGATCAGCTTGCGCGCGTTGGCTTCTCCACACTGGGATTGCAGACTTACCTCACCGCAGGTCCGAAAGAATCACGCGCTTGGACCATTAACCAGGGCGATACCGCTCCTCAGGCAGCGGGTGTTATTCACACCGACTTTGAGCGTGGTTTCATCAAGGCTGAAGTTGTGTCCTTTGAAGATTTGGACGCCGCCGGTTCAATGGCGGAGGCAAAGTCTCGCGGTAAAGTCCGCATGGAAGGTAAAGACTACATCATGCATGATGGCGACGTCGTGGAATTCCGCTTCAACGTCTAGTCTCTAGAACACTAAAAAGCCCCTGGTCTCGCATGAACTGGCCCCCGAAAGTTGGACTGGTTTTATTCTAGGCGGTTAGAGGCTTTAGGGTCTGGTTCCGGTATTGCATCGGAGTCAGGCCCTTGAGTCGTTTTTGGATGCGTTCATGGTTGTACCAACGGATGTAGTCATCAATTGCGTGGTAGAACGTCTCCAGACTGGTGAATGATTCCCCGTGGTACATCTCTGATTTGAGGTGTCCGAAGAAGTTTTCCATTACCGCATTGTCGTAACAGTTTCCTTTCCTTGACATCGATTGTGTGCCACCGATAGCTGTGATGAGTGTGCGCCAGCTGGAATGTTGATATTGGAATCCTTGGTCGGTATGTA